>CAJYBQ010000302.1 GCA_913064755.1 uncultured Alphaproteobacteria bacterium | reverse complement strand
TACGCCATCACCGGCTACCCCGCGCAGGAAGCAGGTGATCCCGGTGAGGACACGATTCTGGACATCGCCATCGGCATCACACCCGCGCTGCAGAAGCCTCTGCGCGTGCTGCGCGCGGGCGCTACCTCGGGCCACCCCGACACGCCGCCGCACCCTGCCCACCCCGCCCCCCGCCGGGCCCGACAGGATCGCGTCCGTGCCCTGGAACAGCCGGCCATCCGGCAGCCCGCCATTCGACTGGATGAACATCAAGCGCACGTCGCCCAGTTCCTCCGAGACCTGGTCGACATAGCGACGCAGGATCGGCGACAGGTAGGCATCCACGACGGTGGTGTCGCCACGGCTGACGATCTTCATCAGCGGGCTGGTCTCGTGACTGGTGGAAACCTGGGTGAAGCCGATTTCGCGCGCCAGGGCGGCAACGGCCCTTTCGTGGTCCGTGAAGCGATAGCCGTGCATGAACACGATCGCCGCGGCACGTATGCCATCGTCGAACGCGGCCTGCAGCCCTTCCCGCGCGGCGTCCAGGTCCAGCGGTTGCAGTTCGACCCCCGCCGCATCGACACGCCCCGGCACCTCGATGACGCCGTCATAGAGCATTTCGGGCAACACGATCTTCAACGCGAACAGGTCGGGCCGGTTCTGGTATCCGATGCGCAGCACGTCACGGAACCCGCGATTGGTCACGAACAGGCAGCGGTCGCCCTTTCGTTCCAGCAGCGCGTTGGTGGCGACGGTGGTGCCCATCTTCACGGCGTCGATCCTGTCGGACGGGATCGGGTCTCCCGGCTTCAGCCCCAGCAGGTCACGAATGCCCTGCACCGCGGCATCGCGATACCGTTCCGGATTTTCCGACAGCACCTTGTGCGTCACGACGGAGCCATCGGGACGGCGCCCGACGACATCGGTGAAGGTCCCGCCCCGATCTACCCAGAACTGCCACATGGATCTCGTCTCCTTCATTGTCGGGCACATCGCGTTCGTCACATTCTCGGTTCCAGGCATCAGTAGAACAGCCCGGGCAGCCAGAGTGCTATCTCGGGGAAGACCAGCAGCATTGCGATCATTGCAAACATGGTCAGGACGAAGGGTGCCGCGCCGATCATGACATCGGACAACTGCCCCTTCTCGCGGACACCCTGCACCACGTAGAGGTTGATGCCGATCGGCGGGGTTATCAGCGCGGTCTCCAGCAGGACCATCAGCAGGATGCCGAACCACACGGGATCAAACCCCAGGGCCACCACGATGGGCGTGATCAGCGGGGCCGTGGTCAGCAGCATGGACAGTGTTTCCATGAAACAGCCGATCACCACCAGGACGGCGATCAGCATCAGCATGGTCTGCATCGGCGTCAGCCCCAGGCTGGTCACGAAGTCGGCCAGGGCCTGCGTCAGGCCGATGATCGACAGCACGAAGTTCAGGAACACGGCAGCGAAGATGATCAGCATGATCATCGACGTCGTGCGCATGGTCCCTTCCAGCGCGCCGCGCAGCATCGAAAGGGTCAGGGTACGATTGGACGCCGCGAGGATCAGCGCGGCCACCACGCCAAGCGACGCGGCCTCCGTCGGGGTGGCGAGACCGGTGTAGATCGATCCGACCACCACGAGGAAGATACCTATGGGCGGCAGCAGTGCCGGCAGCGCGGCGATCCGCTCAGCCCATGTCACGGTGATCTTCTCCCCGCCCCAGGATTTCCTGTAGAGGCAGAGGATCACGACAGTGACCATGAACAGCGCCGCCAGCATGAAGCCTGGAATGAAACCGGCCAGGTACAACTCCGGTACCGACGTGTCGGTCAGCAGGCCGTAGAGGATCAGGTTGATCGACGGCGGGATCAGGATGCCGAGCGTGCCACCCGCCGCGATGGTGCCGAGAAACAGGCGCTCGTTGTAGCCGCGCTTCTCGATCTGCGGGATGGCAACGGTGCCGATGGTGGCCGCGGTCGCCACAGACGAGCCGGAAGTGGCGGCAAACAGGGCGCAGGATCCCGTGTTCGCGTGCATCAGGCCACCGGGCAACCAGCCAAGCCATTTGACCATGCCGTCATACATGCGCTCGGTGATACCGGCCCGCAGCAGGATTTCGCCCAGCAGCACGAACATGGGGATGGCTACCAGCAGGAAATCGGTTCCGGTCTGCCACACCATGTCACCCAATGCGCGGTGCAGTGGCATGGGGCTTTCCAGATATTGCAGGGTCAGGCCGAGCCAGCCGAGCGCAGCGGCAACGGGGACCGCAAGGGCGATGAGTGCGAGCAGGATGACCAGGGTTTTCGTGAGCATCAGACCGTCTCGTCTTCTATCTGCTCGTCCAGGGTCTTCATCCCGATCAGGCGGTCAGCGCTGGCGCTGTCGCCGCGCAGGATGCTGATCAGGGCTGCAAGAAAGAGCAGGCACCCGCACAGCACGAAGAACAGCCAGCCGGCCAGCCAGGGTATCTGTGGCCAGGCCAGAGGTGTGCGCATCGGCGTGATGGAGCGGGAACCATGCGAAATCGTGTCGGCCACCATGTCCCAGGCCATGGAGCCAATGACCCCGGCGAAGCCGGTCAGCAGGGCAAGGCCCAGGAAGTTCAGGACGATCTTGGCCGGTCGCGGCAGCACCAGGAACAGCGCATCGACACGAATGTGTGCGCGTTCGAACAGGGCATAGGCGAAGCCGAGGGTGGTGGCGACGCCGAACGCGTAGCCGGATATCTCGTCGGCACCGCCAAGGCTGATATTCGCGAACTTGCGCAGGAATATCTCGAGCGTGACCAGCAGGGCGGAGAGCAGGATCATGCCGCCGCCTATCCAGACAAGCACACGCGAAAGGCGATGGGTGGCGTCGATCAGGCGCAGCATGACACGTCCCCCGGAAATGTTCAGGTGGTGTGGGGCATCCGGCCATCCCGTTGCAGGGGATGGCCGGACCCACGGTCGGCTGGCTTGCACCAGCCCGTCAGTTCAGACGGCACTCGCCGCCCGGTCTGTCTGCTCAGTTGGCTTTCGCCGTCAGGCCCAGCAGGCTGCCGACGGTTTCATTCCAGTTGGCGGCACAATCCGCACCACAACGCTCGGCCCAGCGGGCCAGGACCACTTCGTTGGCGATCTTGTCACGCGCGGCAATATCAGCAGCAGACGGCTTGACCAGCACCATGGCACCGGGCTCCCCGATATCGCACTTGCCACCGGTGATGCAGCTGACGGCAATCGAATCCTCGGCTGCGGTGTTGGCCCACATCTCGTCGGTCAGGGTCGCGATTTCCTTCTTCAGCAGCGCCTGCTGGTCGGCGGACATGGAATTCCACTTCTTCATGTTCATCGCGCCGAAGGCCAGGCCCCAGCCGACACGCAGCGTGAAGGCATGCGTGGCGACCTGGTGCCACTTGGCCTGGTAGGCGGCCATGGTGCCGGTGATGCCACAATCGACAACACCCTTTTCAAGGGCGGGAATGACTTCCGCGAAGGGAACGGTCACGGAAGTACCGCCAACGCCTTCCACGAAATCACCGAGCGTGGTGGCATAGACGCGGATCTTCTTGCCCTTCAGATCGGCGATGCTGTTGACCTCGCCATTGCACCACAGCATCTGGCTCGGGAACGGGTAGAGCATCATCAGCTTGGCGTTGTAGTACTTCTCGAAGGCGGCCTCGAGGGTCGGGAAATAGGCATCCGCAACCTTCCGCTGGGTCTCGATGTCCTGCGTGACGGACGACAGGTCACCGCCTTCGAAGATCGCATTCTCCGCCGCGACATAGCCCGGCAGGCCGAAGGCGAAGTCGAACACGCCGTTCTTCACCAGGCGCATGATCTCGAAGCCCTTCAGACCCAGTTCGGTCTGCGGCTTGATGTCCCCGATGATGGAGCCGTTGGACGCCTTGGCAATCCGTTCATTCCAGAACGGGCCTTCGTGCTGCTTGTAGTTGGTCAGGCCACCCCAGGTGCCGACACCCTTGACCACAACCGTGTTCTCGGCGAATGCCGCGGTTGCCGTCACTGCCAGGGCGGCAGCAATCATTGCTATCTTTTTCATGTTGTTATCTTCCCTGTTTGAGTTTCTGATTCAGGAGTGCGTTCGTCTTGTCGCCTATATCCGCGATCAGCATGCGACCCGGCGTGTGGGTGATGCAGATCGGCGGTCGCGCGTTCATCAGCGCATTCTGAGGAGTCACGCCGCAGGCCCAGAAGACGGGTACATCGCCGTCCGGGCCGCAGGGTGGGTCACCCCAGTCGGGTGCGGAGAGGTTGCCGATGCCGATACCGGCCGGGTCACCGACATGGTTCGGGGCACCATGGGCCCAGGGGAATGCGGCCGTGACCTGCGTTGCAAGGTCCACCAGGTCGGGCGCGATGTAGCGCATGGAGACCACCATGCCGCCTCGGAACGGACCGACAGCGGTGGTTTCGATACTGCTGCGATACATCGGCACCGTGCGGTCGGCCGTGATGTGGTGCATCGGAATGCCGGCATCCAGCAGCGCCTGTTCGAAGGTGAACGAACAGCCGAGCGCGAAACCCACCAGGTCGTCGCGCCAGTACCCGGTGATGTCGGACACGGTCTCCGCCAGGATGCCGTCGCGATAGATGTTGTAGCTCGGCACGTCGGTGCGCAGATCGATATCGCCCACCCCCGGCCTCAAGGGACTGCCCGGTTCCGTCATGCCGACCAGCGGGCATGGCCGGGAATTGAGATGGCAGAACCGTTCGAAATCCCCCGCCATCGCCAACGGCAGGATGGCGAGATTGGTCTGCAGTCGTCCCGGCGCCAGTCCGGCTGTATGCCCCCGGTAACGCCCGGCACGGATCGCGGCACGCACATCACCGCCGCCCAGCGTCTCCAGGTGTTCGAATGAATCGGCGGCCAGCGTCCCGTGACCTTCCTCCACGATGAGACAACACACGTTAAGGCGGGTGCTCATCAAAAATCCAAATACAACATTGCATGATCAATGAACAATCATTCCTAGCATATCCCACTGCAACCCGACCGGCGATCTCGGCAGCGCCGGCGCCGA
>CAJYBQ010000301.1 GCA_913064755.1 uncultured Alphaproteobacteria bacterium | reverse complement strand
TCACGCTAGCGGGGCGGCGACGACCAGCCTCCACTAGGTCGCAGGGCTAGAAAAAGTATCATCACCGAGTGGGAGGTCTTTCTCCTTGTGGCCGAGATGACCCGGAGTGGGACGGGCCTGCACCTGGCCCACCGCCAGTCCGACCTGGCGTTGGACGTCGTGAAACATACCGGGGCGCCCTAGTACTCCCGTCGCGAGGATCGCGACATGACGGAGTTGGAATTCAGCGCGCACTGCGCCGCGAAGCTGGAGGAAATGATCCTGGCGGAGGGGCCTGAAACGGTTGCCGCCTTCATCGGCGAACCGGCCCTCGCCACCGGCGGCATGGTACCGCCCCCGGCCGGGTACTGGGACGCGATCCAGGCGGTTCTGAAACGCTACGACGTGCTGCTGATCGCCGACGAGGTCGTTACCGGCTTCGGGCGGATGGGCACCATGTTCGGGTCGGACCATTTCGGCATGCAGCCCGACATCATCACCATCGCCAAGGGGCTGACGTCGGCCTATGCGCCGCTGTCCGGTTCGATTGTCTCGGAGAAGGTCTGGCAGGGACTGGCGGACGGGACCGACAGGTTCGGGGCCTTCGGCCATGGCTGGACCTATGCCGCGCATCCGATCGGCTCGGCGGCGGGCATCGCCAACCTGAAACTGCTGGATGACCTGAACCTGGTTGCGAACGCCGGCACCATGGGCACCTACCTGAAGCAGGGCCTGAACGCGGCGCTGGCCGACCACGGCAACGTCGGTGAGATCCGTGGCGAAGGCCTGCTGCTCGGCGTCGAACTCGTGAAGGACCGGGTCAACGGCCCCACCTTCTTCGATGCGTCCGAAGGTATCGGCGTGAAGGTGCACCAGGCCCTGATGCGCCGCGGCGTGATCTCCCGCGCCATGCCGGAAAGCGACATCATCGGCATCGCCCCGCCGTTCTGCATCACCGAGGGTGAATGCGACCAGGTGGTCGGCGCCCTGAAGGAATCCGTCGTGGAGGTGCTGGGGCAGGGGTGACCCCGCGCCCGGCCATCACCGGCAGGACGACGGTGTGCGTGAAGCCCGAAAGCCTGGACACCCGGGTCAAGCCCGGGTGCGCCGTGTGTTCTTGGCCTGGGATGCGCTTCGGGAACGGATCTCGCAGACCCCCACGGCGTCGCCGGACCTGATCCGGGGATGCGACGTGCTGCCGGATGTCGAAGGTCTGGACACCCGGGTCAAGCCCGGGTGCGTCGTGTGTTCTTGGCCTGGACGCGTGCCGGGGACGGATCTCGCCCCCCCCCCCACGGCGTCCCCGGACTTGATCCGGGGACCCAGCCTTTCACACGCTGGCTTCAGCCGAAGAAACCGCGCAGCACCCGCTCGTAGATGTTGGTCAGGTGGGCGATGTCGTCCACGCCGGCGCGTTCATCGACCTTGTGCATGGTCTGGCTGACCAGGCCGAATTCCACCACCGGGCAGGCGTCCTTGATGAAGCGCGCGTCGGAGGTGCCGCCGGTTGTCGACAGGTCCGGCGTGACGCCAAGCTCCGCCTGGATGGCGCTGGACAGCACTTCGGTCAGCGGGCCGGGGGCGGTCAGGAACGGGTCACCGGAATTGCGCACGGTCAGGCTGTACGATCCACCAACCGCGTCACAGGCGGCCCGCACCTTCCGCTCCAGCCCGGCCGCGTCCTGCAGCGTGTTGTAGCGGACGTTGAAGCGGGCTTCCCCCTTCGCGGGGATGATGTTGGACGCGGTATTGCCCACGTCCACCGTGGTGATCTCCAGGTTGGATGGCTGGAAATGCGCGTTGCCGTCATCCAGGTGCAGCCTGGCGATCCGGTCCAGCATGGCGATCAGGCGCGGCAGCGGATTGTCGGCCAGGTGCGGATAGGCGATATGGCCCTGCGTGCCGGTGACCTGCAGATGGCCGGAGAACGATCCCCGCCGCCCGATCTTGGCCATCTCGCCCAGGGTATTGGGGTTCGTCGGCTCCCCCACCAGGCAGGCGTCGATGGTCTCGCCCTGCTGTTTCATCCAGTCCAGCACCTTCACCGTGCCATTGATCGCCGGACCTTCCTCGTCACCCGTGATCAGGAAGGCGATGGACCCGTTCGGCCCGCCATCCCCGGCATCGGCCAGCACCCGTGCCGAGGCCTCCACCATGCAGGCAATGGCGCTCTTCATGTCGGTCGCGCCGCGGCCATAGAGCTGCCCGTCCACGATCTCTGCCGCGAAGGGGTCCTGCGTCCATGCCGCATCGTCCCCCACGGGCACCACGTCGACGTGCCCGGCAAAGCAGAATGTCGGCTTCGCGGTCCCGATGCGGGCATAGAGGTTCTCGACGTCCGGCGTGTCGACGTCCGAGAAGGTCAGGCGATGGCAGGTGAAGCCCAGGTCGGTCAGCGCAGCCTGCAACACGTCCAGCACCCCGGCATCGACGGGCGTGACAGAGGAGCAGCGGATCAGATCGCGGGCGAGGTCGAGGGCCTGCGGCCCGGCGGAAACCTGTGTCATGTCGAACTCTCTGCAAACGGATGGAACCATCGGAAAAGTGTGATGGCCAGTCTTGGCACCGTCCCCGTTCAGGGGCAAGCTGTCACGCTGTCCGGGCAGGCCCCCAACCCCCACCGGGCGGTAGCCGGACGGGGTCACGGGCCGGGGCCATGGACGGGGGCAGCCGGGCGCGACAGGACGCGGTTAGGAGACGCTTAGCTATTGGGGCGTAAGATCAAATGATGGATTTCGAGAAACCGAGCCACATGACCCACGCGCTGGATGCCGCCGGCGGTGCATTGAACCGCGGTGAAGTGCCGGTGGGTGCCGTCATCGTGCATGTTCCCTCCGGCCGGATCATCGCGCGCAGCGGAAACATGACCCTGTCGCGCAACGACCCCACCGGCCATGCGGAACTGCTGGCGCTGCGCCAGGCGGGCATGGCCATGGGAACGCCGCGCCTGACCAATTGCGACATGTACGTGACCCTGGAACCCTGTGCCATGTGCGCCGGCGCCATCAGCCACGCCCGCATCCGCCGCCTGTATTACGGCGCCAGCGACCCGAAGGGCGGCGCGGTCGAGAGCGGCGTCCGCTTCTTCCAGCAACCCACCTGCCACCACGCCCCGGAAGTCTACCCCGGCATCGACGCCGACCGCTCCGCCGAACTCCTCCGCCGCTTCTTCCAGAAGAAGCGGATGTAGGGGAATTCAGGCTCCGCCAGGTTCTCGGGAAACAGGGGCCGGATCCTGCAGAAACCTGGTTTCGGGCACGTGCGCAGGCATCCCGTTCGTGATTCCTTCTGCCATCCCCCTGATGACATTCCCGGCGGGCAGCTTATGTTCAGGGGAACCATTCTCTGGCGGAGCGCCCCATGTCCGATCTTGCGACCACATCCGAGCTGTTCTTCAACCGTGCGGGCCTGGACCCCGACCGTGCCAAGCGGCAGGTGGGGCAGGCGCTGGAAGGCTGTGACGATGGGGAGCTGTACCTGGAGTACAGCCAGTCCGAGATGCTGGCCTTCGACGACGGGCGGCTGCGCAACGCCAGCTTCGATACGGCCCAGGGCTTCGGCCTGCGGGCGGTGGCGGACGAGGCGCAGGGCTATGCGCATTCTTCCGAGCTGTCGCATGATGCCATCACCCGCGCCGGTGACACGGTGCGCGCGGTGCGCCGCGGCCACCAGGGCACGCTGGCCGATGGCCCGGCGCGGACCAACCGCAGTCTCTATGTCGATGACAACCCGCTGAACGAATTCGACTTCGAGACCAAGGTGAAGCTGCTGCAGGACATCGACGCCTACGCGCGTGACCTGGACCCCAGGGTGCGGCAGGTGACCTGTTCCCTGGCCGGATCCTGGAAGGCGGTGCAGATCATCCGCCCCGATGGAGCTGAGGTGGCGGACATCCGCCCTCTCGTGCGGCTCAACGTCTCCGTCATGGTAGGCGATGGCGACCGGCAGGAAACCGGCAGCGCAGGCACGGGCGGTCGTACCGGCTACGCCGCCTACATCGACCCGGCCCGCTGGCAGTCGGAGGTGGACGAGGCCCTGCGCCAGGCGCTGGTCAACCTGGACAGCATTGCCGCCCCGGCGGGTGAGCAGACGGTCGTGCTCGGCCCCGGCTGGCCCGGCATCCTGCTGCATGAAGCCATCGGCCACGGGCTGGAAGGCGACTTCAACCGCAAGAAGAGTTCCGTCTTCTCGGGCCTGATGGGGCAGCGCGTTGCCTCCCCCGGCGTGACCGTGGTCGATGACGGCACCATCCCCGACCGGCGTGGTTCCCTGACCGTGGATGACGAGGGCACGCCGACCAGCCGCACGGTGCTGATCGAGGACGGCATCCTGCGTGGCTACATGCAGGACCGGCTGAACGCGCGCCTGATGGGTGTCGCCGCCACCGGCAATGGCCGTCGCGAAAGCTTCGCCCACATGCCGATGCCGCGCATGACCAACACGGTCATGGAGAACGGCGACCGCGACCCGGCGGAAATCCTGGCGAGCGTGCAGAACGGCATCTACGCCACCAGCTTCGGCGGCGGGCAGGTCGACATCACCTCCGGCAAGTTCGTGTTCACCTGCACGGAGGCCTACCGGATCGAGAACGGCAAGCTGGGGGCGCCGGTCAAGGGCGCCACCCTGATCGGATCCGGCGAGGAAGTGCTGAAGAAGGTCGCGATGATCGGCAACGACATGGCGCTGGACCCCGGCATCGGAACCTGCGGCAAGGCCGGGCAGGGCGTGCCGGTGGGTGTCGGTCAGCCGACCCTGCGCATCGACGGCCTGACCGTGGGTGGCACGGGCTGAGGCCAGCCCGGCCCCGACGGCCTATTCCGCCGCCTGTTCTGCCATCTTCTGCGACCGTTCGCGCAGATGGCCCACCAGTTGCCGGTCGTGGCGGACCATGGCGGAGCTCTTGGTGTGGTTGGGCCAGGGTTCCCAGCGGGGCGCATTGCCGACGGGCTGGTCGCCCATCACGGTGACCCGCTCGGTGATCCGTTCCCCCTCGAACTCATTGTCGCGGTGGTGCTGGGTGAAG
>CAJYBQ010000300.1 GCA_913064755.1 uncultured Alphaproteobacteria bacterium | reverse complement strand
AGGAAGACCGAGATCGGGTCATCCAGGTGAAAGCGGCCTTCCTCGTAGAGCATCATCAGGGCGACGGAACAGATCGGCTTCGACATCGAATAGATGCGCAGCATCGTGTCCGCCTGCCAGTCCTTCCCGGCCTGCACGTCGCATTTCCCGGTCCAGTCGGCATAGGCCACCTGCCCGTGGCGGGCGATGACGGTCATCGCGCCGGGCAACTTTCCCGATGAAACGAAACCGTCCATCCATGGCCTGATGCGCTGCAGACGACTGCTGCTGAACCCGAGCTGTTCAGGACTCTTGATGGCTTCCATTGCGGACCCTCCCCTTAACCTCGCCAATTCGTTGCTGGCATCGTATGTAAACCGAAACGCGGCGCAGTGCATCTGCCACACGGGAGAGTTCGAGAAATGACCGATGTTCGCGAGATGGTGCCCCCTTTCGGCACGTACCGTCTTCCCGTGCCGATGGAGCGTCTGCGCGCCACCACCACCCGCCTGCCCGCCAACCGTGTCGGCCGCGCGCTCAGTTCCCTGGTCCGCCGGATCATCAGCCGTGGCCCGGAAGCGCCGATCGATGCCGAGGTCTATCCCGGTATCCGGCTGCGCCTGCGCCCCGGGACCAACCGCTGCGAGAAACGCGTGCTGACCGGCGCCCAGTTCTACGACCACCGGGAACGGGCGGCTCTGGCGACGGCGCTGCAGGGTTCGGAGAGCCAGCCGTTCGTCTTCGTGGACCTGGGCGCCAACGTTGGGCTCTACAGCCTCTGGATGGTCGCCGCGGCCCGTGCGGCAGGTCGTGACCTGCAGGTGCTGGCGGTGGAACCGGACCCCGTGACCCGGGCCCGGCTGCTCGCCAACCTGGCGGCATCGGATGCCGGCAACGTGACGGTGGCACCGGTTGCCGTGGGCGGTGCCGTGGCGCGCGGCACCATGATGGAGCATGGCAACAACCGTGGCGAGAACCAGGTCGCCGTCGGGAATGCCGGGGACGATGCGGGCACCGGTTTCGAGATCCTGCCCCTGCATGTCATCTGCGCGCGCTACGGCGTGCAGCGGATCGACGCCATGAAGGTCGACCTGGAAGGCCACGACGAGGTCGCCTTGCAGGGCATGTTCTCCGATGCACCGGCTGACCTCTGGCCCGACCTGCTGGTGGTGGAGGCCGGCAAGGGCGACGTGGCACCGCCGGTCGTGAAGCTGTGCGAGGCGCATGGCTATCGCATGGCGGGCCGCACCCGGCTCAATGCCCTGATGCAGCGCGCGGTTCCGGGAGGCCGGGGATGAAGATCGGTGTGCTGGAAACCGGGCGCCCGCCCGACGCCATGCTGGGGACCTACGGCGACTACCCGAAACTGATGGCGGACTGGCTCCACCCCGCCTTGCCCGACGCGACCTTCACGGGCATCCCGGTGATCGACGGCGTTCTGCCTGGCCATGCAGCGGACTTCGATGGCTACGTCATCACCGGCTCACGGCATGGCGTCTACGACGACCTGCCCTGGATCGCGCCGCTGAAGCAATTCATCCGGCAGGCGGCACGCGCCGACGTGCCCCAGGTCGGCATCTGCTTCGGGCACCAGGTCGCCGCGGAGGCACTGGGTGGCCATGCCGAGAAATCGGTGCGCGGCTGGGGCGTCGGGCGGCAGACATATACCGTCGACCTGGGGGACGAAGACCCGGACCTCGGCATGCTGCTGTTTCACCAGGACCAGGTCGTTTCCCTGCCCGCGAATGCCCGCGTGCTGGGGGGCAACGCCTTCTGCCCCATCGGCATCGTGCGCTATGCCGAGCCGGTGATCACGGCCCAGTTCCACCCGGAGTTCACGCTGCCCTTCCTGCGGGACCTGATCGACCTGCGCGCGGTGGAGGCCCTGCCGGAAGACATCGCGGAGAATGCCCGGAAATCACTGGTCATGTACCCTGAAAACACACGTTTCGCGCGCTGGGCGGCGACCTTCCTGCAAGGGCGCTGAATAGAAACCGCTTGCCTGTCCCGGTTCCGATGTTGATCACGCACCATCTGTGGTTGCAGAAAGAGGTTTGCGGGATGCCTGGGATCAACCCCTGGTTCGGCAAGGTCTTCGCCGCGACCCCGTGCGCGACGTCTCGCTGATCAAGGTTCCGGTCAGCCTGTCCAACGTGCTGGCCCTCAGGGACCGTCCGGCGGAAACGCTGGAACAGGTCTACGCCATCGGCAGCCCGCCGGGCGAAGACCTGCAATCATCCGTGACCCAGGGCAATGTCATCGGCATCTCCACCGCCACGCTGGTTGGCGCCAGCAGTCAGAACGTGAACCTGGTCGTCCCGATCAGCAGTGCCATCGAACGGCTGAACCTGACCGTTTCGGCCGGACCGACCGGCCAGGAAACCGAACAGGGGCCGGCAAGGAGCAAGAGCGTGCGGCGCCTGATCGGACAGGCATGCTACTGCCGGACCAGCAGGCTGCTCGACCTGCTGAAACCGCCATTGGCGAGCACGATCCTGAACGCCATGAGGATCAACAGGTTGACGATGCCGCCGCCTGCTGCAACGGCGTAGGACCAGACATAGCTGCCGGCGAAGTCGAAGATCGCACCGCCCCCCCAGGCACCTGTCCCCATGCCGAGCCAGCCGAAGAACACCACGATGCCAAGCGATCGGGCGGCAATGCGGGCGGGCAGCCTCAGGCGGGCCGTCGCCAGGATGGACGACATGTCGCCAGAATAGGCCACGCCGAAGATCGCGGCCAGAATCCAGGTTGCCCAGAGTCCGTCCACGAACGGAAAGGCAAAGACCAGGGCGGTCTGGCCAAGGGACATCAGCATCCAGCCATTCACCGGCCCCACCATGTCCGCCAGGCGACCGCCCAGCACCCGTCCGCCGATCCCGGCGATCATCAGCACCAGCAGCACGCTGGCCGCTGCCTCCGGCGCGACACCACGGTCCGACACCAGCGCCACCGTGTGCACGATGGGCACCGACATGCAGATGCAGCAGAAGAACGCGGCGGCACTGATGAACGGCAGCACCAGCGCGGGCGGTGCCGGCGGGTCGGGCTCTGCCGCCGGGGGCGGCCGGTCTCCCGCGCGCGTCACGATCACGCGGGACGGCGGATCACGGACCAGCAGCGCCAGCGGGATGCCGATGACAAGCATGCCGATGCCGATGGTGGCATAGGCTGTCTGCCAGTCCCAGGCGCTGATCAGCAGGCGCGCGGCAAAGGGCACCACCGCCTGCCCGAACGCGCCGCCCGCCGCCATCACGCCGATAGCCAGGCCCTGGTTGCGGGTGAACCAGTATCCGACGGTGGCATAGATCGGTGTGCCGACGGCGCTGTTGCCCAGCGCGCCGAAGGCAAAATACATCAGGTAGTAGTACCAGAGTGAACCGGTCCAGCTGAGGGCGAAGAACGAGATGCCCATCATCAGCACACCGAACAGCGCGATGTTGCGCCCGCCCTTGCGGTCCGCCAGCCAGCCCCAGAGGATGCCGAAGACCGCCGCCGACAGGGCCAGCGCCGAATAGCCGGCGGAGACTTCGCCCCGCGACCAGCCGAACTCCGCCGTCAGCGGCTTCAGGAACACGCCGACCGACCCGACGCCGCCAAAGGCCAGGGTCTGCAACCCGAAGGCAACGGCCACCATGACCCAGGCATAGGGATCCTGACGGGGCGCGGCGGCATCGCCATGCGGCATGGTCATCGCCTGTAGGCCTGAAGCTGTCCGACAGCGGTGGCAGACCAGACCGCGCGGGCGACGGCGCGGGCAACGCAGTCCGCGGCGGCGCTGCCGATCTGGCTCAGGGCGGGTGGTGTCACCGGGCCAGCCCGTCGTGCCGTCGCCAGGGCAAAGACCGTGTCGCCATCGAAGGGCGTGTGGATCGGGCGAATGGCGCGCGCCAGCCCGTCCTGCGCCATCATGGCCACCCGCTTCGCCTGTCCCTTGGTCAGCGTCGCATCCGTCGCCACGACGGCAATTGTCGTATTGGCGCCCGGCAGCGCCATGGCCACGCCGGTATCGTCCGGGGATGCGCGACCCGGAGGCGGGTTTCCGCCGAATTCACCCTCCCGCTCCAGCGCCCAGGCCCAGAACGTCCGGCCATCGTCCATGACCACGCTGCCGGTCGGATTGGCGGCGACCAGCGCGCCGACCGTCGTCCCGTCGTCGAGTATCAGCGATGCCGACCCCAGCCCGCCTTTCAGCGCGCCGGCGGTCGCCCCCATGCCGGCGCCCACGTTGCCGAGCGGGAAATCCACGCCGACGGCATCCAGCGCCGCGCGCCCCAGGTCGCGATAGGGTGGCTCCTCCCCCCAATCCTTCGCCCCGCCATTCATCAGGTCGAACAGGATGGCCGCAGGCACGATGGGCACGACATGACTGCCCACGGCGAAACCGCGCCCCTGGTGCGCCAGGCGATTCATCACCGCCCCCGCGGCATCCAGCCCGAAGGCCGACCCGCCGGAAAGCACGATCGCGTCGACATGTTCCACCAGGTTCTCCGGGTCCATGACCTGGATCTCCCGCGTGCCCGGACCACCACCGCGCACATCGGCGGCGGCCATGCAGGCGGTATCGGGCAGAACCACGGTGACGCCGGTGACGGCGCGTGCGTCGGCGGCATTCCCGACTTTCAGCCCGGGAACATCCGTGATCAGATTGCGCGGGCCGGTTTGGGGCATGAAGATCGATCCTGCGGCAGGCAATGGGAGACGACGCGATGAGAACCGTTTCGGCGAAGGCTGACAAGACAGGCGCGACGCAGTGCAGGTGGCCCTTATTTGCACGGTCGGTGCTGACCCGTGCGCTGGCTGTCGTCCTGCCCACCGTGCTGCTGCTGGCCGCCCCTGCCGGTCAGTCCCGCGCCGAGCAACGTACCCCCATGGTTGCCGCCGCGCATCCGCTGGCGGCGGAAGCAGGCATGCAGATCCTGGCCAGCGGCGGGTCGGCCGTGGATGCCGCCATCGCCATCCAGGCCATGCTGACCCTGGTCGAGCCCCAGTCATCCGGCATTGGCGGCGGCGCATTCATGCCGCACCTGGATG
>CAJYBQ010000299.1 GCA_913064755.1 uncultured Alphaproteobacteria bacterium | reverse complement strand
CCACCAACGGGACCCGCAACAAAACAGGTTCACAAGAACAGAGCCGCCCTCGCCGGACGGGTAGGAGAACAGCGCGTTGCCGAGGAGGTGCCCACTCGCCGGGAGGGCCAGCGCAATGGCCAACTGCCTGCCCGCGTTAATCGGGAATGAAGACGCCCGGCCCCGAAAGCCGGGACCGGGCGCACATTCATTGTCATGCTGTCGACGTGGTTGATCCGGTCAAGGATCAGACCACACCGAAAGCCATCATCGCATCGGCGACCTTGGCGAAGCCGGCGATGTTGGCACCGGCGACATAGTCGGTGGTGCCTTCACGGCCATATTCCTTGCCGTAGGTCTCGCAGCGGCCATGGATGTCTTCCATGAGCTGACGCAGGTGCTGCTGCATCTGGTCGACATCCCAGCTGATGCGTGCGGAGTTCTGGCTCATTTCCAGACCGGACACGGCAACACCGCCCGCGTTGGCGGCCTTGGCCGGGCCGAAGATCACGCCGGAGTCCAGGAACGCATCGACGCCTTCGTTCGACGTCGGCATGTTCGCGCCTTCGGCCACGCTGATCACGCCGTTCTTGATCAGCATCTTGGCTTCGTCCAGGTCCAGTTCGTTCTGGGTCGCACACGGCAGTGCCAGTTCGCACGGCACTTCCCACGGGCGCTTGCCCGCATGGAACGTCGAACCGGTGAACTCGTCACAATATTCGCTGATGCGACCGCGACGCACGTTCTTCAGTTCCTTGATCCAGTCCAGCTTCTCCTGCGTGAAGCCGGCCGGGTCATGGATGTAGCCGCCGGAATCCGACAGCGTCACCGGGCGGGCACCAAGCTGCATCAGCTTCTCTGCCGCGTGGGTGGCCACGTTGCCCGAACCGGAGACGACCGCAACCTTGCCATGCACGTCGTTGCCGGCTGCCTTCATCATGTTCTGCATGAAGTAGACCGCGCCGTAGCCGGTTGCCTCGTTGCGGACCAGGGAACCACCGAATTCCAGCCCCTTGCCGGTCAGAACACCTTCGAACGAGTTCGTGATGCGCTTGAACTGGCCGAACATGTAACCGATCTCGCGCCCGCCGACGCCGATGTCGCCCGCAGGCACGTCGACATTGGCACCGATGTGGCGATACAGCTCCGTCATGAACGACTGGCAGAACCGCATGATCTCGTTCGTGGACTTGCCCTTCGGATTGAAGTTGGCGCCACCCTTGCCCGCACCCATCGGCAGACCGGTGAGGCTGTTCTTGAAGGTCTGCTCGAAGGCCAGGAACTTCAGGACCGAGGTGTTCACCGAGGGATGGAACCGCAGGCCGCCCTTGTACGGGCCGATCGCATTGTTCATCTGGATGCGATGACCGCGATTGACGCGGATGTTGCCCTGGTCATCTTCCCAGCAGACGCGGAAGGAAACCACGCGATCGGGTTCCGCCATGCGTTCCAGGATATGCATTTCCCGGTAGCGCGGGTTGTTGTCCAGGAACGGGATGATGGTTGCAGCCACTTCCATCACTGCCTGGTGGAATTCGGTCTCGCCCGGATTCCGTTTTTCCAGCCCATCCATGAAATTTTGTAGTGCTTCGTTTCCCGAGGCCATGTGTCATCCCCCTAAATTGCTTAACGGGCGCACCCTTGCGGCGCGTCGTCGTGAAAATTCCGGATATCATGGCTGGAGTTTGTTGCAGCAGCCAGACAGCCGCAGCGGTTTGCGCTCGCGCACCGCCCCCTCGCGGACCAGTGTCGGTTGCTCATGCCCCGTGGTCAATACTCGGCTTCACGGACGTGATGTGGTTTAGTAGCAGCGCGCACAAAACGAAATCGCGTCATTCGCGTGTCCGAAAAAGAAGCCATGCCTCAAAGGCAAGCCACTGCGCCAACAGGGAGTCGAGATCATGGACCCGACAATCGAGGCTACAGCCAGTAACCTGCTGGAAAAGATCACGGCCCATTGCAGGCAACGGCTGAAGCCCGACGAGTCCAGGGCGCTGATCGCCTTTGCTGCGCACATGACTCCGCACATGGCCATCGACGAGGCCGAGGCCAGGGATCCGGACGACGCCTATGCGTCCCTGCTGTCGTTCTGGAAGTTTGCCGAGACCCGGCAACCCGGCACGGCACTTGTCCGGGTCTACAACCCGCAACTCGACGAGCAGGGCTGGAGCAGCCGCCACACCATCGTCGAGATGGTCAACGACAACATGCCGTTCCTGGTCGACTCCGTCATCTCGCTGCTGAACCAGAACAACCATTCCATCCACGCGCTGGCGCATCCGGTCATCGAGGTGACGCGCGATGCCGACGGGCATTTCTGTCCGGCGAAGGCCGCCGCGGTCAAGCTGCGCGAAAGCTACATCCAGGTGGAGATCGGCTGCCTGACCGATGCCGATGCCCTGTCAGGCATCCAGCAGAAGCTCTCGCGGATGCTGGACGACGTTCGCGTCTCGGTCGATGACTGGCCGGCGATGATGGACAATGCCCGCGCCATCGTGAAGGACCTGGACGCCAATCCGCCGCCGCTGGATGCCACCGAGGTGGCCGAGGGCAAGGCCCTGCTGGAATGGATGATCGCGGACCACTTCACGTTCCTCGGGTATCGCGAATACGACTACCAGGCCAGCCAGGAAAGCGAACGGCTGGAGATCGTGCGCGGTACCGGCCTGGGCCTGCTGCGCAATTCCGAACGCCGGGTGATGAACCGTCATTCCGGTGGCCCCACCCTGTCGCCGGAAGTCCGGGAGTTCCTGCAGCGCCCGGAACTGGTGATCGTCACGAAGACCAATTATCGCAGCCCCGTGCATCGCCCCGTCCACCTGGACTACATCGGCATCAAGCGCTTCGACAAGTCGGGCAACGTGGTCGGCGAGCGGCGCTTCGTCGGCCTGTTCACCTCGGCCGCCTACAACCGCACGCCGCGGGAAATCCCCTATCTGCGTCGCAAGGCGCAGGACGTGCTGGAACGCTCCGGCTTCGATCCGCGCGGCCATGCCGGCAAGGCGCTGGTCAACGTGCTGGATACCTATCCGCGTGACGAGCTGTTCCAGGTGTCTGTCGATGAACTGCACGACACCACCGTCGCCATCCTGGCGCTGCAGGAACGGCCCCGCATCCGGCTGTTCGTCCGGCGTGACCGGTTCCAGCGGTTCTATTCCTGCCTGATCTTCATCCCGCGTGACCGCTACGATTCCGAGCTGCGGCGGAAGTTCGAGAAGATCCTGGCCAAGGGGCTGGGGGGCCGCATCTCCGCCTTCTATACCCAGATCGGGGATTCCGCGCTGGCGCGGCTGCACGTCATCGTTGGCGGCAATCCCGAGGGCGGGACGGTCGAATACGCCGCCCTGGAACGGCGCCTGATCGAGGAAGCCCGGTCCTGGGACGACGCGCTGGCGGAAACGCTCGGCGACGCGCATGGCGAAGAAGGCGCGTCACGCTTGCTGCAGCGTTTCGGCACCGCGTTCACCGCCGCCTATCGGGAGGCATTCTCCCCCGGACTGGCCCGGATCGACATCGACCGGATAGAGGCGACTCCGGCCAACGGCCTGGGTCTGAACCTCTACCGCAAGGTGGAGGACGACGACCACGTCGTTCGCCTGAAGCTGTTCCGCAAGGGGCAGGCACTGGCACTGTCCGACGTGCTGCCCATGCTGGAGAACCTGGGCCTGCGCGTGCTTTCGGAGCAGACCTACACCGTCGGCGATCCGGTGCAGCCGCTGTGCTGGATCCATGACTTCCGCACCGAGAACATGGGTGGCAAGGCCCTCGCCCTCTCGACGGTGAAGCAGGGTTTCGAGGACGGGTTCCTGCGCATCTTCCATGGCGAGATGGAGGATGACGGCTTCAACCGCCTGATCCTCGGCATTGGTCTCGATCCCGCCGAGGTCACCATGCTGCGGGCGTACTGCAAGTTCCTGCGTCAGGCCGGGATCCAGTTCAGCCAGGAATACATGGAGACGACGCTGGCCGCCAACCAGGCCGTCACCGAATTGCTGGTGGAACTGTTCCGGGTGCAGTTCGACCCCGCCGCCGGCGACGCCCGCGACGAGATGTCGGAAACCATCGTGGAATCGGTCGAGGTCCTGTTGAACGACGTCGAGAGCCTGGACCAGGATCGCATCCTGCGCCGCTTCCTCAATGCCATCCGCTCCACCCTGCGCACCAGTTTCTACCAGCGCGCCGAGGATGGCAGCGTCCGGCCCTATGCATCCTTCAAGTTCGACAGCCAGGCCTTGCACGACCTGCCCCTGCCCCGGCCCCTGCGGGAAATCTTCGTCTACAGCCCCCGTTTCGAAGGTGTGCACCTGCGCGGCGGACTGGTCGCCCGCGGCGGCCTGCGCTGGTCCGACCGGCGGGAGGACTTCAGGACAGAGGTTCTGGGGCTGGTGAAGGCCCAGATGGTGAAGAACTCCGTCATCGTGCCGACGGGTTCCAAGGGCGGCTTCGTGCCCAAGAAGATGCCGGTCGGTGGCGATCGGGAGGCCGTTCAGGCCGAAGGCATTGCCTGTTACCGCAGCTTCATCTCCAGCCTGCTGGACATCACCGACAACATCGTCGAGGGCGCCATCGTGCCGCCGCGTGACGTGGTGCGTCGCGATGACGATGATCCCTACCTGGTGGTGGCCGCCGACAAGGGCACGGCCACGTTCTCCGACTATGCCAACCAGGTCGCGGTGGACTACGGCTTCTGGCTTGGCGATGCGTTCGCCAGTGGCGGGGCCGCGGGCTATGACCACAAGAAGATGGGCATCACGGCCCGTGGTGCGTGGGAATGCGTGAAACGCCATTTCCGGGAAATGGGCACCGATATCCAGACCCAGCCCTTCACGGCGGTGGGTGTGGGCGACATGTCCGGCGACGTGTTCGGCAATGGCATGCTGCTGTCGGAACAGACCCCGCTGATTGCCGTCTTCGACGAGCGCCACCACATCATCCACCCCGACACGAAAGCACCGCTCAGCTTTGCCTACCGCAAGCGGCTCTGAGACCTGCCGCGGCCGCGCTCGTGCGCTGCCCACCCGCCGGCAACGTCGCC
>CAJYBQ010000298.1 GCA_913064755.1 uncultured Alphaproteobacteria bacterium | reverse complement strand
ACGCCGAGTTTGACGCGCACGTCCTCGCCGCGCGCGGCGCCTTTGCCGCGCTTGCCGCCGAAGGTCTCGAACAGTTCGCTGAAGAGATCGTCGGCGCCGAAACGCTTGCCGCCCTTGGCGAAGGTCGATTCGAAGGGATCGTCGGCGCCGCGCGCGCCGGCCGGGCCGGTTGGCCGGAAACCGCCGCCGCCCCCCTATGGCCCGGCGCGGACGCGCTCTTTGCCTTCGGCGTCGATTTCGCCGGCGTCGTACCGCCGCCGCTTTGTCGGGTTCGAAAGAAAATCGTATGCGGCGTTCGCTTCCTTGAAGCGGCGCTCCACATCCTTGTCGCCCGGGTGCAGGTCCGGGTGGTAGCGTTTTGCAAGCTGGCGGAATGCAGTCTTGATCTCGGCCGGGGTCGCCGTTTTGGCGACGCTCAGCACGGCGTAGGGATCACGCATAGTCGCCCGATCGTCTCAATTGCATGGCTTGCATTCGGCGCTCTTTTGTCCGGCGGCATTTCGCGCGCGCCATAGACATTCTCCAACCTATGTGAACGACCTATAAACTTAGTTACGCGCGTACGCCAATTAAACGCTTTCAACGAAGGAACCGACCCCGCCATGGACGATATGGTCGTAGACGATCCCCACCGCCTGTTCGACGCCTGGCTGGCGGAAGCGGAAGCCTCGGAGCCGAACGACGCCAACGCGATGACGGTCGCGACCGACGACGCCGAGGGCCGTCCCTCGGCGCGGATTCTGCTTCTGAAGGGCCACGATGCGCGCGGCTTTGTGTTCTACACCAATCTGAATAGCCGCAAGGGCCAGGAAATCGCCGGCAATGCCGAGGTTGCGTTGCTGTTCCACTGGAAGACATTGCGGCGCCAGGTGCGGGTCGAAGGCGCGGTCTCGCCCGTTACGGCCGAGGAGGCGGACGCCTATTTCGCCAGCCGCCATCGCATGAGCCGGATCGGCGCCTGGGCGGAACGCTGCGCGGAACAGGGCTTCGTATCGATGCACCACACCAACGTGGTTGGCCACAAGCCGCATGTCGCGCCGTTTGGCGCCCGTGAAGCGAAGTATTCCACCAATCCCTACACGGTTGGCCTGCCGGCGACGGACGAGAACCCGATGACGATCCTGGATATGGCAACCAGCGTTGGGGCTATGGGCAAGGTGCGGGTCGCCAAAAACAAGGGCGAACAGGTGGCGCCCGGTACGCTGGTCGATGCGGATGGCAACGAAACCACCGATCCCAATGTCATGTATAACGCGCCATATGGCGCGGCGCTTCCTTTCGGCGGCCACAAGGGCGGCGGCCTGGCGCTGATGAACGAACTGCTGGGCGGCGTGCTCTGCGGCGGGCATACGATGCGCCCGGAAACCAACCAGCCACGGGACGCGATCCTGAACAACATGCTGAGCATCATCATCGATCCGGTGGGGGAGACGGCGGGCGCCGCGGAAATCGGTTTCACCAAGGCGGATCATCCCAATTGCAGCGCGATCCTGTTCGACAACCTGCCCCGGCATGCCGACCGCGTGGCGGTCACCGGCCCTGCGGGGACGCTGACCTATGGCGAACTCTGTGCGGCGGCGGCCCGCTGGGGCAACGCGTTCCGGGCATTCGGTCTGCAGCGCGGCGACCGGATCGCGTTCTTCCTCGATGACACGCCCGTCTATCCGGCGGCCTTCTTTGGCGCCGTGCGGGCCGGTTTCGTGCCGGTACTGCTCAACACCCTGACAACGCCGGACCTGCTGCAGTTCTTCCTGGCGGACACCGAATCCCGGATCGCGGTGGCGGAGGCCGAGTTCACCGACCGCTTCACGGCGGAGACGCGCGCCGGCACCCGGCTCGAGCGGGTCGTGATTGCCAACGGACCGGGTGAACCGGGGACCGGTGATCGCGGTGGCGACCTGCAGGCTGCGTCCGACTTCATCTCCGGACAGCCCGACACGCTGGCCGTGGTCGATACCGGGCCGGACGATATGGCGTTCTGGATGTATTCATCCGGTTCCACAGGACGCCCGAAGGGCATTGTTCACCTGCATCACGACATGGCCTACACGCAGCTCTCCTTCGCGGAGAGCATCCTGCGGCTTCGGCCCGATGACCTGTGCTTTTCGGTGCCGAAGATCTTCTTTGCATACGGTTTCGGCAATGCCTTCACCTTTCCCTTTTCGGTGGGTGCCACGACGGTATTGATGCCCGGTCGGCCTGACCCGACCGCCGTGCTCGACTGCATCGAGACCTACCGGCCGACGGTGCTGTTCGGCCTGCCGACCCTCTACACCGCGATCTGTCGGACATCAGGCGTCGCGGACCGGGACCTGTCATCGCTGCGCTTGTCGATGTCGGCGGCGGAGACATTGTCGGAGGACATCTTCAGTGCCTGGCTGAACCTGACCGGGTTGCGGCCCATCGAAGGGCTGGGCTCCACCGAGGTCCTGCACATCTACCTGTCCAACACGCAGGACGAACAGCGCATCGGGGCCGCCGGTCGACGTGTGCGGGGATACGAGGTCGAATTGCGTGACAGGGACGGCCTGCCGACGCCCGATGGTGCGGAAGGCATCATGTGGGTGCGTGGCACGTCCTCCGCCCCCTGCTACTGGAACCGGGCCGACAAGACGGCCGAGACCATGCGTGGTGACTGGATCAATACCGGTGACCGGTTTCTCGAGGTGGACGGATTCTATCACTTCCAGGGGCGGGCCGATGACCTGATCAAGGTCTCGGGGCAGTGGGTCTGGCCGCTGGAGGTCGAGCGTTGTCTCAACGAACATCCGCACGTGCACGAATGCGCGGTGCTGGCGCATCAACTGCCGGATCGACGCATGACATTGCGGGCGATCGTCAGCCTGCGCGACGGCCACAAGGGTGACGCGGCGCAGGTCAAGGTGCTGCAACAGCATGTGCGCCATGCCTTGCTGCCGTTCAAGTATCCGCGCATCGTCGAGTTCGTGGGGGAGATGCCGAAGACCGGGACGGGCAAGATCGACCGGCAGGCACTGCTTTCCGAGGGAGGATGAACATGCATATCGAACCGCTGCACGCCGATTTCGGCGCACGGATCACGGGTTTCGACATATCCCGACCCCTGGATGCGGCCCGGCGCGCGGACTTGCTGGCCGCCATCGACCGATACTCGTTCCTCTGTTTCCCCAACCAGGCGCCGGGTGACGAACGCCACCTGGCCTTCACCCGTGAACTGGGGGAACCCGAACCCAATCACCTGCCGAAGGGGGAGGAGAACCGGATCGAGTATTTCGGCACCATCGGCAACGTGCAGCCCGATGGCACGGCGCTGGGCAATGACGACAGGATGACGATCTTCCTGACCGGCAACAACATGTGGCACACGGATGCCAGCTTCAAACCCGTGCCGGCCTTCCTTTCCATCAATGCGGCCTACGAGGTGCCCTCGGACGGTGGCGAGACCCAGTTCATCAGCGCCCGCGCGGCCTATGACCGGATGCCGGACAGCCGCAAGGCGGAGGTCGATCCGCTGATCGTCGTGCATGACTACGTCTATTCGCGCTCCAAGGTGGCGCCGGATGCGGTGTCACCCGCGCTGGCGAAATCCCTGCCCCCGGTGCGGCAGCGGTTCGTGCGCCGCAATCCGGCGACGGGCCGGAAGAACCTCTACATGGGCTCGCACGCCAAGGTCATAGAGGGCTGGAGCGACAGGGAAAGCCGTGCCCTGATCGATGGCCTGACGGCGGAGGCAACGGCGGAGGCCAATATCCTCACCCACCGCTGGCAGGCAGGCGACTTCGCGATCTGGGACAACCGCTGCCTGCTGCATCGCGGCCTTGGCTATGACGCCGACAGGCACCGCCGCCTGATGCGGCAGACCCGCGTGCGTGGCTCGGGATCGACGCTGGAGGAATAGGGTAGGGGGCGAGGCGTGGCGAAAGGACCAGGGCGCAGACGCCTCAGACCGCCTCACCCGCCGCGCGACCGCTGGCCCAGGCCCACTGGAAATTGTAGCCACCCAGCCAGCCGGTGACGTCCACGGCTTCGCCGATCACATGCAGGCCGGGAACCGATTTGGCCTCCATCGTGCGCGACGACAGGCATGACGTGTCGACACCCCCCGCCGTGACCTCGGCCTTGGCGTAGCCTTCCGATCCGTCCGGCACCAGGGTCCAGCCATTCAGCATCGCGCCAAGCATCCGCAGTGGCGCGTCACCGATCTCCGCCATCGGCAGTGTCGGCAGTTCCTGCGCGGCCAGTGCCGTGGCCAGCCGCGCGGGCAGCATCTCGGCCAGGATGGTCGCGGGCTGTGCCCTTGGCCGGTCGCGCTTCATGGCGAGCAGGTGGCCGGTGGCATCGCGATCCGGTGCCAGGTCGAGGCTGATCGGGCTGCCGGGCCGCCAGTAGGACGAGACCTGCAGGATTGCCGGGCCGGACAGGCCGCGATGGGTGAACAGCATGGCCTCCGCGAACGCCGTCTTGCCGGCCTTGGCGACGGTGGGCAGGGCGGCGCCGCTCAATCCGCGCCTGAAGGCGCCGGTCGGGCCGCCGCACGCGGGGGGTACCAGGCCGGGCCGCCCGGCCACCCGCGGCAGGCCGACGCGGGGGGCGGGGCGCGGCGCCCGGCCGGCGGCAGCCTCCCGGTTCGTCCAGAAGCGGTTGGACCCGCGCTTTCCGAAGCCAATGAGGGGACGGCCCTGTTTCTGGATATCGTCCGTGATTTCAAATACGGAAGTGTCCGGGTGAAGATCGATGAGCAGGATTCCGGCGATATTCCCTTCGAATTCAAGCTGAAGGGCAGCAATCCGACCGTATATAACGGCATCCCTGTCGAATTGAACCTGACCATGAGCGGACCATTGCGCGCTATCCTGCAGCAGGGACTAAAAACCTATACACGGCCGGACCGGCTGCTGGAACGAATGCAGTACTTGGCCGACCAATGATCCACATGCACTCTGGTATTTCTGGCCCGGAACAGTCATATTCAGTGCATGATACACAGATCGAACCGGTTACCTGTTTTCCTGACAATGGCTGTTCTTGCCATGGCGACGGCCTGTACACCCGAAGTGCAGATCCGGGC
>CAJYBQ010000297.1 GCA_913064755.1 uncultured Alphaproteobacteria bacterium | reverse complement strand
GGACGGGTGGCGTGGCCAGCGGGGGGGCGACGGGGGATGGCAGGGGCAGGCGGCGGTGACCCGGGGAAAGCGCGCGCCGGGCGATAGGTGGAGGCGGTGTGAATGCCCACGGCGTCGTCGTCGGACGTGTAGCCAAGGTGCGGCAGCACGGGGCCGAAGAGCCCCGCCGCCGCGATGGTCATGTGATGGGTGACGTTGGTGAAGACCGTCGGGCGGGCGAAATAGCCCTTGTTGACGCCTTCCGGCAGGCCGGTGCCACCGGCGACCGGGGTCGCGCCTTCATCGATGCCCTTCTGGATCAGGTCCTGAACCTTGTTCCACTGGGCCTGCGACACCAGCGGACCCATGGTCGTGCTCTCGTCGTTCGGGTCACCCACACGCACCTTGGCGGCGGCTGCCTTGGCGATCTCGCCGGCCTCTTCCATGCGCTCCATCGGCACCAGCATGCGGGTCGGCGCGTTGCAGGACTGGCCGGTATTGCCGAAGCACTGCATCGTGCCGCCGAACACGGCCTTCTGGAAATCGGCATCGTCGAGGATGATGTTGGCGGACTTGCCACCCAGTTCCTGCGACACGCGCTTGACCGTCGGCGCGGCATTCTGGGCCACGGCGATACCGGCGCGGGTGGAGCCGGTGAAGGACACCATGTCCACGTCCGGATGAGCGCTGATGGCGGAACCGACACCCGGGCCGTCACCGTTGACCAGGTTGAACACGCCCTTCGGCACACCGGCTTCATGCATGATCTCGGCGAAGACGATGCCGCTCATCGGCGCGATCTCGGACGGCTTCAGCACCATCGTGCAACCGGCGGCCAGCGCCGGGGCAACCTTGGCCGCGATCTGGTTCACCGGCCAGTTCCACGGCGTGATCATGCCACAGACACCGATCGGTTCCTTGCTGATGCGCGTCGTGCCACGGTCCTCGTCGAATTCGAAGTTGGCCAGCAGCTTCGACATGGTCTTGAAGTGACCCAGGCCGGTTGCCGCCTGGACCTTCTGCGCGAAGGTGGCGGGCGCGCCCATTTCCTTGGAGATGGCGTCGGCCATGGCGGCGTAATGGTTCTTGTAGGCCGCCATGATGGCGTCGAACAGTTCCAGGCGCTCCTGCTTGGTGGTCTGGGACCAGCCAGTGAACGCGCGCTTGGCAGCGGCCACGGCCAGGTCGACGTCGGCTGCGGAGCCGATGGAGATCTGCGCGAAGGCCTCTTCGGTTGCCGGGTTGATGACATCGAGCGATTTCGGCGTCACCGGGTCAACCCAGGCACCGTCGATATAGAACTTCATGCTGTTGGACATCGTCTGCTTCTCCTCACACTGGTTCCGGCGGCAGGGCACCCTCCCCCGAAGGCCCCGGAAATCTGTCATCAACGCCATATGGCGCGCTTGGCCGCAATTAACACGAAATTCACCCTGCAGAACAAGCGCCACGACGTCGCCACCGGGAATCCGGGCCTCCGGCAGGCCACGAGGACACGACAACCCGGCCGGGTGAAACAGCCACCGGTTGCAGTCATGGCGGGGAACGCGTTCAATGTTCCGACGAATCAGGGAGAAGGCGATGAACCGGTTGATACAGGCTGCGGCATCCGTCGCGGCCATGGTGGCGCTGTTGCTGCTGGCCGCCTGCGACGACCCCGTGATGGATGCGGCACGGGCCGCGGATTTCCATGACGGGCGCGCGGTCTTCGTCTCGGAGGTGGAGCGGCCGGAAGATGCGAAACGTCGCGACCTGCGGCTGCAGGCGAACTTCTCCGGCAACATCAGCGCGTCCACCCAGCTTGCCATCATGCGCACCCTGCCCGCCGTGTACCGGGGCCAGCGCGACTTCGTCTGGTTCCGTCCGCCGGGCCGGATCGCGCAGGGCAACATGCAGCGCTGTGGCCGCTACCCCTCCACCACCGGCGGTCCCCCGGTCATCGAATGCAGGCATTCATCACTTTTTATAGAAGGTGTGTTCAAGATATGGCCTGACGGGGGAAATCCGATTCGTCCCTACCGCACGCGGGCGGAGGCGATGGACTCCCTGTCGAAGATCATGGCCAAGGAACCGAAGATCGATGTTTTCTATTGCGGGCGCGCCGCCAATTCCTGCGCCGAGGTCGTGGTGGCGAAACCAGCCGAATAGGCTGTCGGCACGATCCCCGTCACACTTCCGGCAGGCATATGGTACCGGAACACCGCCCAGGGCGTGATACTATCGTCTGCCAGGGGGATCCGACACGCGCATGACCACGAAGACCCACATCGGCGCAAATGCGCCAGGCGATCAACCTGCGGCGACGGCGGGGCAGGGTGATGCGCGCGCATCGCACCGGGACATGCGCCCCGGTCGCCTGCGCGGGGCGCGGCTGCGCACGATGCTGTTCATCGGCTTCACCCTGATCGCGATCATTCCTGTCGGGCTGCTGGCGGCCTGGCAGCAGCAATCGGCGTTCGAGAAGGAACTGGCCGAAGTCAGCGAACGCCACCTGCTGATCGCACGCAACCTGTCGCAGGCGCTGGATCGCTACAGCCAGGATGCGGAAGCCGTGTTCGAACTCGCGGCGCTGGAAATGACCGACCCGAACGGGCCCAGCAGCGGCATCGGCACGCTTCTCGGTTCCATGGGGTTCCGCCATGCCTGCGTCATCGGACCCGATGGCCGCATCGAGGCCAGCGCCGGCGGGGCAGAGGTCGGGGTTCCGATCGGAACGGATATCCCCAACTTCGCCGACATCAGGGCGATGGCGCCGGCCGAGGTGCTGGCAACGGGCTTCACCGGTGTCATGCCCGATCGCAAGGGCACGCCGACGCTCTATATCCTGAAGAAGCTGCCCGGTGGCCGGCTGGCGCTCGGCACCCTTGGCACGGGCTTCATCGCCGAGGTGCAGAAGGCGATTTCCTTCGGCAAGCGCGGCCACTCTGCCATCGTGGACCAGTTCGGCCGTGTCATTGCCCATCCGAACCCCGACTGGCAGCGGGAGATGAAGGACATTTCGAAGATTTCCGCCGTGGCCAAGATGATGCAGGGCAAGACGGGCGTCGATACCTTCTATTCGCCGGCCATGGACGCGGAGATGATCGCCGGTTTCACCGCCACCACGCGCACGGGCTGGGGCGTGATGGTGCCGCAGCCGCTGTCCGAACTGTCGGCCCATGCCCGCAGCGTGCAGACCGCGTCCCTGTTCATCGGCGGGCTGGGCCTGCTGGTCGCCATCATCATCGCCTGGGTCATCGCGCGGTACCTGGCGCGACCGATCGAGGACGTGGCAACCGTTGCCCGCCAGGTCAGCGCCGGCGACCTGAATGCCCGCGTCCAGGATCTGCCCGCCGGAACCCCGCGGGAAATCCGGGGCATGGCGGCATCCATCAACCAGATGCTCGCCGACCAGGCGCGTGCCGGCAAGCGGTTGCAGGCAACCGCGGCCCGGGCGGAGGCGGCGAACCTGGCCAAGGGCCGCTTCCTCGCGAACATGAGCCACGAGTTCCGCACGCCGCTGAACGCCATCATGGGCTTTTCCGAGATCCTGCGCGATTCGGACCCGAAGCCGGAGGTACTGGCCCAGTACCGGTCCTATTCCGACGACATCTTCCAGGCCGGTTCCCACATGCTTTCGATGGTGGAAGACATCCTGGAGGTCACGCGTGTCGGGTCCGGACGCCTGGAACTGCGCACGACGGACCTGGATGTCAGGGACGCCATCGGCCTCGCCCTGTCGCTCGTCCGCCAGGATGCCGTCAGCAAGCACATCACCCTGTCCATGACGGCGCCCGAAGACCTGCCGAAGATCCACACGGACGCGGGCAAGCTGCAGCAGATCGCCGTGAACCTGCTCTCCAACGCCGTGAAGTTCACCGACAGCGGCGGTGCCGTGCAGGTTTCACTGACCCGGGAAGAGAACTGGCCCGTTGTCCTGCGTGTCACCGACAACGGCATCGGCATCGCGGCGGAGGACATGAGCATGGTCATGGCACCGTTCGGACAGGTGGCCGACGCCCTGACCCGCAACCATGGCGGTACCGGCCTGGGTCTGACCCTGACGCAGGAACTGGTCGATCTGCTGGAGGGTCAGCTGGAACTGCAGTCGATCCCCGGCGAAGGCACGACGATCATCGTGCGGCTGCGGAGCCTCACGACACCGGAGGCGGACGACAATGCCCCCGGGACCTCGCAGGCCGACCCCGGCAAGACAACGATCTGACCGACAACCGACCGACGGGTTGCCAGGCTGTCGGGCTGTCGGACTGTCGGACTGCCGGACTGTCAGGCCGCCCTATCGCATGGGGCAGCTGGCGACGGCAGCGCGGTTGCGCCAGTGATCCATCAGCTTGTCGAATTCCACCTGCGGGAAGCCCGCAGGCGGGCTGGCCTCGAGAATGCGCAGGATCATGGCACAGCCCTGCTTGCGCTCCTCCAGCCAGAAATGCACGTCCGCGAGGTACATCATCGCCCAGGCATTGCCGGGTTCCAGTTCCAGCGCCCGGATCAGCACCGGGCGGGCTTCCTCGTGGCGGCGATTGGCGACCATGTAGCGACCGTAGTCGGCGAAGCGGCCCGGTCGGCCCTGGGTCTTGCTGACGGCCAGCGAGAACCAGTAGTCGACGGCCTCGGTCGGCTGGCCAAGCTCGCTCATGGTCACGGCGATGCCATGGTAGACGTCGCCGTCATCGGGCGCGAACCGCCAGGCCAGGTTGAAACGGTTCATGGCCGATCCGGGCTTGCGCATCCCGACCCATTTCCAGCCCAGCCGGATCAGTGCCCGCGCCATGGAGAAATCGTCCGGCGCGCCGTCCGCCAGGCCTTCGATGACCTGCTCGTCCGCGTCCCCGCGCGCACCGCTGCGTGCCGCACAGCCGAACAGCGGCTGCGCACTTTCGGGCAGGCGCCCGTCACCGAAGGCAAAGTCGGGATGGCCCTGTGACAGGCAGAGGTCGCGCAGGGCGTCCGCGCCGGCCGGGGCAGAACCCGCCGCCAGCAGGATGCAGACCAGCAATCCCGCCGCGACTTTCGTGACGCTGTTCAACACTATGCTCACAGGCACAGTAGCGCCGTGGCGATGACGTTC
>CAJYBQ010000296.1 GCA_913064755.1 uncultured Alphaproteobacteria bacterium | reverse complement strand
TGGAAGGCCGCGACCAAGGGCGAAGACTGGTTGATCGGCGACACGCTGAACGCCTGTATTGGGCAGGGCTTTGTTCTAAGCTCTCCCTTGCAGTTGGCGGTCATGACCGCGCGGATTGCGACGGGCAAAAGCGTGATGCCGACGCTGATCCGGGCCGTGGACGGGCGCCGCCGCATCCAACCGCCTTTGGAAACGCTGGACATCTCGGCTGGCAATCTGCGTGCCGTGCGCGACGCTATGGACGAGGTCGTCAACACCCGCGGCGGCACGGCCCATCGGTCGCGTTTGCTGGGCGAAGACATGCAGATGGCCGGAAAAACTGGCACCAGTCAGGTGCGCAACATTACAGCGGCGGAACGGGCGTCTGGCGTGATCCGGAACGAGGATTTGCCTTGGGAACGGCGCGACCATGCGCTGTTCGTGGGCTACGGCCCGGTGGACACCCCGCGCTAGGCTGTGTCTGTTGTGGTCGAACATGGCGGGGGCGGGTCTGCCGCCGCAGCCCCCATCGCGCGGGACATCATGGCCTATGCCCTGCATGGCGGCCTGCCCCCGGTCGAGGCAATGCACTGCGGATCCCCGGTTGTGGCCGCGCGGGCCGGGGCCATGCCCGAGGTTTGCGGCGACGGCGCCATTCTGGTTGACCCCGACGACACCGCCGCGTGGCGCGCTGCACTGAGCCGGCTGATCGACAATTCAGAAGCCGCGGCGGCACAGGCGGCCAGCCGGGGCCCGGTCGTGGCCGGGCCGGCGGCGGACTTTGGGCCGCGTCCCGTGGAGGGCGGTGTTGCCGTGGCTTTCGGGCGGGAGATCGCGGCCCACCCGGACCCGGATGCCCGCAGGCAGGAACTGGAAGACATGCTGGCGGCGCGACAGTCCCCCTTCCCCCGTGCCGAATCCTTCGCGTTCCACGAACTGATCGACCCGCGCGAGACCCGCCCCATGCTCTGCCGCTGGCTGGAGGTCAGCCAGGAACGGCTGAAGGGCCTGGTGGGTCCGAGGCTCTATCCGATGCGTCCGTGACAGGCCGCCGCCCGGAACGGCAGACACACCCCCGCATCGCGCGCGGGGAGTGTCGCTGTCTGCCGCCTGGTTGGATGACCTGATCCGGTGAACCGCTCAGGCCGCGTTGACGGCCTCCGGGAAGACCTTCGCGGCGAAGCGGGGATAGGTCTCCGCGATCTCCAGCGAGATCTGCTGGCGGATGATGTTCAGCGTCGCGCGGTCGGGCAGCACCGTTTCGGGCACATGGTCCGGCACGTCGATGGCGAAGCCGGTGTTGTCCAGCACTTCCTCCACCGTATGTCCCGGATGGACGGACACCAGGTGGAATTTCTTGCGCACCTTGTCGAAGCCCATCTGGCACAGCGGCGAGACCAGCGCGTAGGGACCGCCGGTCCGGTAGACTTCCGGGTCGCTGGTGCCGGGGGTGGAGATGAAATCCACCTTGTCGACGAAGACGCGTCGCGTGTGTTCCTCCCGGAACAGGATCACGCGCGGAACCAGGAAATAGAGATAGGCCGACCCGAAGGAACCGGGCCAGCGGATCTTGGCCTGCGGATAATCACCGACCCCGACCAGGTTGATGTTGGCCTGGCCGTCGATCTGGCCACCGCCCAGGAAGAACGCGTCCAGGCGTCCCTGCGCGGCCCAGTCGAACAGCTCCACCCCGCCATTTGTCATCAGGTTGTTCAGGCGGCTGCCGAGCACGTTCACCTGCATGGCGCCACCGGACTGCTGCCGTGCCAGCAGGCAGCCACCGCCGGGAATGGGAGACGATGCGCCGCACGACACCAGGCGACATCCCTCGACCAGGCGGGCGATGATGGTGATCAGCAGTTCTTCGGTACGGATCTCGTCGGGGCTGGGAAAATCAGTCACCGGGTCACTCCGCTGCCGCGGCGCGCGCGCCGCCGGTCACGTACTGGTCGACATAGGACTGGAAGCCTTCCGGCGAACGGGCCGCGGCGACATAGGACGCCATGTGCGCCTCGTCCGTCGGATATTCCTCCCAGAACGCCAGCGGCCACGCGCCCTGCCTGGCCTCGGCCACGCCACCAACGTAGAGAGCCGGCAACGTACCCGTCGCCGTGGTGTCATCGCGCAGCAGATTGCCGTCGACGATTTCCTCCACCGTCACCAGCGTCTGGCGGGATGCCCCGGCCAGCGCCATCACTTCCCGTCGGATGCCGATGAACACGTTGCCGTGGCGGTCGGCCTTCTTCGCATGGATCAGGGCGAAATCCGGCTTGATGGCGGGCAGCAGGACAATGGGGTCCTCTTCTTCGCTGAACGGGTTCTGCGCCACCTTCCAGTCGTCGCGATTGGCCAGCACGTCGGAACCGATCATGCCCCGCAGCGGCATGTAGGGAATGCCCTTCTGTGCCGCCTGGATTCCGGCATGGATGGCCGGGCAGGTGGCGTCCTTTATGGTCAGGCTGCCGTCACCGATACCGGCCTGGAACCGCGGCGCGCCGCCGAACTCGCCCAGGGTAACGGCAGAGGTCTCGTTGGTCTTCACCGCGCCGGCGCCGATCAGCATGTCGCCCTGGAGACCCGTGACGGGCAGGCAGACCATGTAGAGATCGCGCACGCCGCGGCGGATCATGGCCCGTGTCAGCTCCATGGCGACACCGGTATAATCCGCTGGCACCGCGATCTTCGCCCCGTCGGGGATCAGGGCCGCAAGGCTGTCGACTGAATCGTGAATCAGGCCGGTCATGGCAAATTCCTCCCATTTGAAGTGTTGTTTTAGCAGGCTCAGCCCCCCCTGAACAATGCCGTCGCCACGGCATGGGCCATGCTGCATGTCTGCCATTCACCGACCGGTCGGCAGAGGCCGCGTCTTCGCCCGCATTGCAACCCCGGCAAATGCGCCAGAATGATTCCAAATCTCCGGCCTTTGCTCTAGTCTCACCGCAGCAAATTCAGCGATGCGGGAGGATACACGCAATGGAAGTCGGACTGATTCTCGGGACGGGCGATGCCCACTACCGGATCGACATGGAAATGATCAAGGCGGCGGAGGCCATGGGCTACAACTCCGTATGGACCTCGGAAGCCTGGGGCGCGGACGCGATTTCCTCCGCATCATGGATTCTCAGCCAGACGTCGAAGATCAAGGTCGGTACCGGCATCTGCCAGATGCAGGCCCGGTCCCCGGCGCTGATGAGCACGACGTCCCTGACCCTGCAGGCGCTGTCCGGCGGTCGCTTCATCCTGGGCCTTGGCCCGTCCGGTCCGCAGGTGATCGAGGGCTGGCACGGCGTTCCCTATGGTCAGCCGCTGGAACTGATCCGCGAATATGTCTCGATCATGCGCAAGATCATCGCGCGCGAGGAACCGGTGACCCACCAGGGCACGCATTACCAGCTGCCCTATGCCGGTCCGGGTGCCACCGGCCTCGGCAAGCCGCTGAAGACGATCCTGCGCCCGGAACATCCCCTGAAGATCTATTCCGCATCCATCTCGCCGGGCGGCATCCGCACCGCTGCGGAGATCTGCGACGGTGTCATTCCGGTCTACATGGATCCGTCGAACTACGGGGCCATCGGCACCTACATCGACCAGGGCTTCGCCAAGACCGACGGCGCCCGCAGCCTCGACAACTTCGACGTCTGCCCCTTCGTCACCGTCGTGGTCGATGACGATATCGAGAAGGCCCGGCGCCCGGTGAAGGAGCAGATGGGCTTCTACATCGGCGGCATGGGTGCGAAGAAGAAGAACTACTACGCCGAATATGCCACCCGCCTGGGCTATGGCGACGCGGCGAGCGGCATCCAGGATGCGTTCCTGGCCGGCCGTCGCGCCGAAGCCTTCTCCATGGTGCCCGACGAACTGGTGGACAAGGTGGCCCTGGTCGGCCCGGCCGGTCACATCCGCGAACAGCTTGCCGCCTGGAAGCAGGCCGGCAAGGAGCGGAAGGTGAACGCCATGCTGTGCCGCGCCACGTCGAAGGAAGCCCTGGAAATCCTGGCGAAGGAACTGCTGTAGGGCTTTCCGCTGCAGGTTGGCTGCATCGGCCCGCGCGCCGGTGCAGCCCCTGCGCCCGACGAAAATTGCCGCTCGGTCGGAACGATCAGCGGCGGTCAGGCATCGTCGATGATCCAGCGTGCCGCCGCCCGGCCGCTGAACAGCGCGCCATGCGTGGTGCCCTTGTAGTCCCAGTAGGCATGTTCCCCGGCGAACAGCAGCGTCCCGTCCACGGGCTCGGCCAGGGTTTCCCAGTCGTCCGGTGAACTGCCGACCTGCACGAACGAATAGGCCCCCAGTGCATTGGGGTCCCGCGACCAGCGGGTGGTCCGGAAGGCGACGGGGTCGGGGATATCGTCGCCATAGGCGTCGCGCAGCACCTGCATCGCGTCGGCCACCATCTCCGAATCCGACATGGCCTCCGCCACCAGGGGATAGTCCCCGACCGACAGGCCGACCAGAATGTTCTGATCGGTGAAGGTGCGGTAGTTCAGGAAATAGTTCCAGCGCCCCGGCGGTTCCGTGACCAGCCCGAGGTATTGCGTCTCCACCGGCCAGAAAGGTGCCGCGAACTTCAGCGCGATCTTGGTGACATTGCCGAAGCCCATGCGCCCGATGGCACCGGTGTGGGATTCCGGCAAGGGTGGGTCGAAGGCCACGTCGCCCTGTTTCAGGATGCCCAGCGGGCAGGTGCAGACCACGTACATGGCCTGGAACGCCCCCTTCGACGTCGTGACCTCGGCGCCTTCCTCCTCCAGCAGGCGCACCGACCGCACCCGCGCGCCGAACCGGACATCCACGCCCTCGGCCAGCGGGGCCAGTACCTGGTCGTAACCCCCGGTCAGGATCACGTCCTCACCGGGAAATACGCTGTCCTCGTCGAAGAACTCTGCCGAGAGCCGATCGATCGCCGCCCCGTTGTCGAACTCGGTGAAGGCGGACGTCATCCAGCGCTGAACCGGATCGTCAAGGAAGCCGGGTTCGAGCCGGCCGAGCACGTCACCCAGGCTTTCCTTGCGGCCGCGTTCCTCGTCCCCCCCTTCTTCGCTGTTCCCCCGCGCCTCCCCCGCCCCGACCATGCCGCGCCCGGTACAGATCTCCACGTTCCCGTCCAACACCCCCCGGCCCTC
>CAJYBQ010000295.1 GCA_913064755.1 uncultured Alphaproteobacteria bacterium | reverse complement strand
AATGGCCCCTGGTCGCACGGATCAGGCAGATCAGAAGGAAGATGGTGCCGACCAGAACATGGAAGCCGTGGAACCCGGTGGCCATGAAGAAGGTCGCGCCGTAGATGCCGCCGTCGAAGCTGAATGGTGCGTGGGCATATTCGTATGCCTGCACGGCGCTGAACAATGCCCCCAGGACGACGGTGCAGATCAGGCCGTTCACCAGCCCCTTGCGGTCACCGGAAACCAGCGCGTGATGCGCCCATGTCACCGTGGTGCCGGACAGCAGCAGGATGACGGTGTTCAGGAACGGCAGGTGCCAGGGATCGAAGACCTCGATACCCTCCGGCGGCCCCATTCCGCCCATCGCATCGGTCGGGAACAGGGCGGCGTTGAAGACGGCCCAGAACCAGGCGACGAAGAACATGACCTCCGACGCGATGAACAGCACCATGCCGTAGCGATGATGCAGCTGCACAACGGGGGTGTGGTCACCCTTGTGCTCGGCCTCGGACACGACATCGCGCCACCAGACGAACATGGTGTACAGGATGCCCAGGAAGCCGACCCAGAAGACGATCCCGGGGATCATCCCTTCGCCTTCTTCCGCGTGCATCGATGTCACGGCGCCGATGGCCATTACAAACGCGGAGATGGACCCCACGATTGGCCACGGACTTGGATCTACCAGATGGTAGTCATGATTCTTGGCGTGTGCGTCTGCCATATTCCAGCTCCCTAACCCTCGCCGTTCATTGCTGAACGGCACTCATCTGGATCGTTGACGATTCGGCCTGTTCGCGAGGCCGTTCGAAGAATGTATAGGACAGGGTGATCAGTTTCACCTCGTCCGCATTGGTGTCGTCTTCCATTTCCGGGTCCACGAAGAACTGGACCGGCATGTCGATCGTCTGTCCCGGCTCCAGCACCTGCTCGGTGAAGCAGAAACAGTCGATCTTGTTGAAATAGTACCCGACCTTCAGCGGTGTCACGTTGAACGTGGCGGTGCCGACTATGGTGCGGTCGGTATTGTTGGTTGCCCGGTAATAGGCAATGGCAGTCTCTCCGGTCAGCAGCTTGATCTCCCGCTGAACCGGCTTGAAATCCCAGGCCATGCCGCGCGCGACATTGGCATCGAACTGCACGGTCACCATGCGCTTGCCCAGGTGATCGGCACCCGCGTCGGCCTGCTGTGTCGTGCCACCGTAACCGGTGACCCGGCAGAACAGGTCATACAGCGGCACCGCCGCGTAGGACGCGGCCAGCATCATGGCGACGGTGGTCGTGCAGATGATGACCATCCGTCGGTTGCGGCCGGCGGCGGAGCGGGTGGCTTCCGTGGTCACTGACGGGGTGTTGTCGCGGGTGGTCACCGCCCGATCTCCACGTCGAGTTGCGGGATGACGCCGTTGGTCATCTTCACCACCGATCCGACGAAGATCAGGATCACGAAGGCGGCGAGGGCCAGCGCAATGGCGCGGTTGCGGCCGTGACGGCGTTTCTCGTCTTCGGGCGTGAGCGCCATGATCATCAGACCCCCAGGTTCAGCGGCGCGCCAACCGGCAGCAGCGCGAAGAGCACGAAGAGATAGAGGATCGAGAAGCCGAAAAGGCGACCTGCCCAGCGATAGGTACCGGCCTTTTCGCGCAGCACCAGGAGGGACAGCGCCATGAACACGGTACCCAGTACCGCCGCGCCGGCAAGGTAGGCCATGCCACCAATGCCGAAGAACAGCGGGGCGAAGGATGTCGCCAGCATCAGGACGGTATAGCCGACGATCTGGCGACGGGTGCTGGCTTCGCCCTTGACCACGGGCAGCATCGGCACACCGGCGGTCGCGTAGTCACCGCGCCGGAACAGGGCCAGCGCCCAGAAATGCGGCGGCGTCCACATGAAGATCAGCAGGAACATGGTCCATGCGGGCATCTCCAGCCCGCCGGTGACCGCAGCCCAGCCGATGACCGGCGGGAAGGCACCCGCGGCACCGCCGATGACGATGTTCTGAACCGTGCGGCGCTTCAGCCACATGGTGTAGACGACGATGTAGAAGAAGATCGTGAAGGCGAGCAGCCCGGCAGCAGCCAGGTTCACCAGCAGGAACATCGTGAAGACGGAAGCCGCTGACAGGAACAGGCCGAAGGTCAGCGCTTCCTGCGGGGCAACACGACCGGTCGGGATCGGACGGTTGCGTGTCCGGTCCATGACCGCGTCGATATCCGCGTCGAACCACATGTTCATGGCACCGGAGGCACCGGCACCGACGGCGATGCAGATCAACGCGATGGCGGCGAGCGCGGGGTGAATGGACCCCGGCGCGACGACCAGGCCGATCAGGCCGGTGAAGAGGACAAGCGACATCACCCGCGGCTTCAGCAAGGCGATGTAATCGCTTGCGCTCGCCTCCCGCAGGGCAGCGGTGCTGCCTTCGTCGGATGTGTAGGTGATGTCGCTCATGTTCTCTCAACCGTTCCTTGATCGATTACCGTTCGGATCAACCCTGCTGGCGCTCACGCACCACGGGAAGGTCCTCGTACTGATGGAACGGCGGCGGGGACGGCAGGGTCCATTCCAGGGTGGTTGCACCTTCACCCCAGGGGTTGTCGCCCGCCTTGCGCTTGGCCGCGAAGGCCTCGAACACGCCGTACAGGAAGACCAGGACACCGACACCAGCCATGTAGGCACCGTAGGACGAGACCTCGTTCCAGCCGGAATAGGCTTCCGGATAGTCCGGGATACGGCGCGGCATGCCGGCCAGACCCAGGAAATGCTGCGGGAAGAACAGGATGTTCACGCCCACGAAGGTCACCCAGAAGTGCAGCTTGCCGACGAATTCCGAGTACATGTAACCGGTCATCTTCGGGAACCAGTAGTACCAGGCCGCGAAGATCGCGAACACGGCACCCATGGACAGCACGTAATGGAAATGCGCCACGACGTAGTAGGTGTCGTGCAGGGCGTTATCCAGGCCGGCATTGGCCAGCACCACGCCCGTCACACCGCCGAGGGTGAACAGGAAGATGAAGCCGATTGCCCAGACCATCGGGGTGCGGAACGAGATGGAGCCGCCCCACATGGTGGCGATCCAGCTGAAGATCTTCACGCCCGTCGGCACGGCAATGACCATGGTGGCCGCCGTGAAATAGGCCCGCGTGTCGACATCCAGACCCACCGTGTACATGTGGTGCGCCCAGACGACGAAGCCGACGACACCGATCGCGACCATGGCATAGGCCATGCCGAGATAACCGAACACGGGCTTCTTCGAGAAGGTCGAGATGACATGGCTGATGATGCCGAAGCCGGGCAGGATCAGAATGTACACCTCAGGATGACCGAAGAACCAGAACAGGTGCTGGAACAGGATGGGATCGCCACCGGCCTCGGCGACGAAGAAGGCCGTGCCGAAATTGCGGTCCGTCAGCAGCATGGTGATGGCACCGGCCAGCACGGGCAGGGACAGCAGCAGCAGGAAGGCCGTGATCAGCACCGACCATGCGAACAGCGGCATGCGATGCAGGGTCATGCCCGGCGCGCGCATGTTGAAGATGGTGGTGATGAAGTTGATCGCGCCGAGGATGGAAGACGCACCGGCGATATGCAGCGCCAGGATCGCGAAATCCATTGCCATGCCCGGATGGCCGAGGTTCGAACTGAGCGGGGGATAGATCACCCAGCCAGTACCCGCGCCGTCGCCACTGGCGGAGCCAGGGACCAGGGTCGAGATCACCAGCAGCAGCAGCGCGAACGGCAGCAGCCAGAAGGAGATGTTGTTCATGCGCGGGAACGCCATGTCCGGCGCGCCGATCATCAGGGGCACGAACCAGTTGCCGAAGCCGCCGATCAATGCCGGCATGACCATGAAGAAGATCATGATCAGGCCATGGGCCGTGATCAGCACGTTGAACAGGTGATGGTCGCCATTCAGGATTCCTGCGCCCGGCTCAGCCAGTTCGATACGCATCACCATGGACATGGCACCACCGATGATCCCCGCGATGATCGCGAAGATCAGGTACATCGTGCCGATGTCCTTGTGGTTGGTGGAATAGACGAACCGCTTCCAACCGCGCGGATTGCCGTGGCTGTCAACGGACTTGCCGATGTAGCTCATCTGTTAGGCCTTTCTTTCAATCGTATCCGTTCGCGGCGGATCAGTTGGCCGGGTTCGTGGAACCCGAGATCTGGGCGACGTCAACCGCAGGGGGCGTGATGCCCATGCTGGCCTGCTGGGTCGCGACCCAGGCGTCGAATTCTTCCTTCGTCACGGCCTTCACCATGATCGGCATGAAGCCGTGGTTGCGCCCGCAAAGCTCGGAGCACTGGCCGTAGTACATCCCCGGCTCTTCGATATAGAGCGGCAGATGATTGACCCGGCCCGGCCATGCGTCGGTCTTGTGGCCGTTCGCGGGCAGGGCCCAGGCATGGCCGACGTCGGCGGAGGTGATGAGCACCTGGATGTTGGTCTTCACCGGAATGACGACCGCGGCATCCGTGGTCAGCAGGCGGGGTTCGCCCGGCAGCAGTTCCGCGTCATCCTTGATGTAGGCCTCGAAGGCGATGCCGCCGTGGTCGGGGTATTCGTAACCCCAGTACCACTGGTAGCCGGTGACCTTCAGCGTCATCTCGGATTCCGTCACGTCGTCCGACTGGTACAGCAGCTGGAAGGACGGGATCGCGATGATCACCAGGATCAGCACCGGAACAACGGTCCAGACGACTTCGATCAGGGTGTTGTGCGACGTCCTGGAGGGAACCGGGTTCGCCTTGTCATTGAACTTGATCATGACCCAGATCAGCAGAACCAGCACGAAAAGGGTGATCAGCGTGATCACCACCAGGAGGATGTCGTGAAAGTCGGTAACGCTCTGCGCCAGCGGCGACGCAGGTTCCTGCAGGTTGAGCTGCCATTGCTCAGCCTTGCCCATTTCGGCCATCGCCTGACCCGTCATTGCGAACAGGCCCATCATCATCAGAATGAAACGTTTCACGCGTTCCGCTCCCTCAATTCATTTTGCACAGGAGGTCATGATTCTGCATGACCCCGGCTGATTGCCCATTACCCCAAGCGGCCCACCCACCAGCAAAAAACCACTGCAAACTATAGACCGGCCCGCCCCTCCTCCGCACGCCCCGCGCCACACACGGGCGACACGTCG
>CAJYBQ010000294.1 GCA_913064755.1 uncultured Alphaproteobacteria bacterium | reverse complement strand
CCAACACCGTCAAGGGGGGGGGCGGCGAAGCCCGGCAGAGCGGGAATTACCCCGGCAAGCCCGCCACCGGCGACCTGCTGCAGCGGGCCCTGACCGGGCTCGACCAGCGCCGCGTCGAGCTGACCAGCGCCCTCTCCGGGGCCGACCAGTTCACCATCGATCCGCCGGCCGACTCGACCGAGAAGCCCGAGCCCAACTTCGACATCCCCAGCTTCTCGCAGGCGATGGCCTCGCTCGACATGGAGTCGGCGGGGCAGTCGGGGCAGGTGCCCTCGCCGCATTATGATGACTTTGCCGAGCGTTGGCGGCAGGTCGACTACATCCCCATGTCGCTCCGCCCGGAAGATTTCGAGACCGGCGCACTCGGGACCCTGGTCATGCAGCCCCTGCGATAGGGGCATTCCGAAGATTCCGCTTGAAGGTTCTGGTCCCCTGTCCGACACGCCCGCAAAGACGACAACCACCCTGACCACCGGCCTGGCGATGCCGGCGCTGTTCGTGTTCCTGTGGTCCACCGGTTTCATCGGCGGCAAGCTTGGTCTGCCACATGCGGAGCCGATGACGTTCCTGGCCATCCGCTTTGCCATCGTGGCCACCGGGCTGTTCCTCGTGGCGCTGCTGTTCCGGGCGGCCTGGCCACGTGACTGGCGCCAGATCGGTCACCTGGTCGTTGTCGGCGTGCTGCTGCACGGCCTCTACCTGGGGGGCGTGTTCGCCGCCATCCATGATGGCGTGGAGGCAGGGACATCGGCGCTGGTGGTGGGCATCCAGCCGATCCTGACCGCGATCCTTGCCGGACCGGTGCTGGGGGAACGGGTGACGCGGCGCCAGTGGTTGGGCTTCCTGCTGGGGCTCGCCGGTGTCGCGCTGGTGGTGGAACAGAAGCTCGGGCTCGGCCTCGGCACGCCGTTCGGCATGGGGCTCTGCGTGCTGGCCCTGTTCGGCATCACGCTGGGCACGCTGTACCAGAAACGCTTCTGCACCGCGATGGACCTCAGGACGGGCAATGCGATCCAGTTCGCGGCGGCATTCGGCGTGACGACGCTGATGGCGTTCCTGTTCGAGACCCGGGTGGTCAACTGGACGCCCGAATTCATCATCGCGCTCGGCTGGCTGGTGATCGTGCTGTCGTTCGGGGCGATCACCCTGCTGATGGTGCTGATCCGGCAGGGGGCCGCATCACGGGTGGCCAGCCTGTTCTTCCTGGTGCCACCGTCCGCCGCGCTGATCGCCTGGCCCCTGTTCGGGGAGACGTTCGGCGTTGTCGCGATCGTCGGTATGGTGCTGGTCGTCATTGGCGTGGCGCTTGTCAATCTGTCGCCCGTCCGCCAATGATCGCGCAATCGATCGACTGAAAGCGTGCCCCCGCGGCGCAGGAAAGGCCAGACATGACCGCCCCAGTGACACGACGCATCTTCCCGGTTCTTCTCTCTGGCGGTTCCGGCACCCGTCTGTGGCCCCTGTCGCGCAAGCTCTATCCGAAGCAGCTGCTGGCACTGGCCGGCGATGCCACGATGCTGCAGGAAACGGCGCTGCGGTTGCCCGATGACGCCGGCTTCAGCGCGCCGATGGTGATCTGCAACAACGACCACCGTTTCATCGTCGCCGAACAACTGCATGCCATCGACCGTGCGCCGCTGACCGTCATGCTGGAACCGGTCGGGCGCAATACCGCGCCCGCCGCCGCCGCCGCCGCGCATTTCTGTGCCGGACAGGCGGATGACGCGATCATCGTACTGTTGCCCGCCGATCACGTGATCCGGGACGTCGCGACCTTCCGCGCCCGACTGGCGGAGGCGATCCAGCTGGCCGACCAGGGCCATATCGTCACCTTCGGCATGCGCCCCGACGGTCCCAATACGGGCTATGGCTACATCCGGGCCGGTGACGTGATCTCGGGCGATGCCCACAAGGTCGCGCGCTTTGCGGAGAAGCCCGACCAGGCGACCGCGGAGGCCTACGTGGCGTCCGGCGAATACCTCTGGAACAGCGGCATGTTCGTGGCCCGCGCCGATATCCTGCTGGCCGAACTGGCGACGTTCCGCCCCGACATCCTCTCGGCGGTGCAGGTTGCGGTCGACAAGGCCGTGCCGGACCTCGACTTCCTGCGGATCGACGAGGCGACCTTCGCGGCCTGTCCGTCGGAATCCATTGATATCGCGGGCATGGAAAAGACCGAACGCGCCGCCGTGATTGCCTGTGACTTCGGCTGGTCGGACATCGGGTCATGGTCGGCGCTGTGGGACGTGGGCGAGACGGACGCGCAGGGCAATGTCACGCTGGGCGACGCGATCCTGCACGATGTGACCAACAGCTACGTGCGGACCGAGAACGCGATCGTCGCCGCCATCGGTGTTTCCGACCTGGCCATCGTCCAGACCGCGGACGCGGTGCTGGTGGCGCATCGGGACCGGGCGCAGGACGTGAAGATCGTCGTGGACCGACTGCAACGGGAAGGTCGGGCAGAGCACGAGACCCACATCCGTCACTATCGCCCCTGGGGGTTCTACGAGACCCTGGACGAGGGGCCACGGTTCCAGGTCAAGCGCCTGATGGTCAGCCCGGGGGCCGAACTGTCCCTGCAACTGCACCACCACCGGGCCGAGCACTGGGTTGTCGTTTCGGGTACCGCGCAGGTGACCCGCGGCGAAGACAAGCTGCTGCTGTCGGAGAATCAATCCGTCTACATCGCTGTCGGCATGGCGCACCGCCTTGCCAACCCCGGCAAGCTGCCGCTGGAAGTGATCGAGATCCAGTCCGGCAGCTACCTGGGCGAAGACGATATCGTCCGCCTGGATGATCCCTACAACCGGGCCGACCACGAAACGAAGTGACCCGGCCGGAGTCGCGTCAGGCGCCCTTGAACACGGGCCGGCGCTTTTCCTGGAACGCCTTGAAACCTTCGATGCCATCCGCACTCTTGCAGGCTTCATCCTGGCCGCGGGCTTCCTCGTCCAGGGATGCGTCGAGGTCCAGGTCATCGCGCAGGATGCGCTTCGATATGGCAAATGCCCGCGTCGGACCGCTTGCGATGTGCCGTGCCATCTTGACCACCTCGTCCTCCAGCACGTCCGCGGCGAAGGCCCGGTTGATCAGGCCCATGTCGGCAGCTTCCTGGCCGGAGATCAGGCGACCTGTATAGATCAGCTCGTAGGTCCGGTGCGTCCCGATGCGTTGCTGCATGTGGTAATGCCCGCCGGAATCCAGGATGCAGCCGATGTTTCGGAACGGGCTGCCCAGCACGGCATTGTCTGCCGCCATCTGCAGGTCGCAGGCGAAGGCCAGCCCGAAACCGACCCCCAGGCATGGTCCCTCGATCAGGGCGATGGTGGGAATGTCCACCGCGCGCACGGCATGCAGCACGGGATGGATGATGTCGCGCAGCAGGGCCTCGTTGTCATCGCTGGCCGGATCGGCACCGGCGATGTCGCGCCCGGCGCTGAATGCACCGCCCGCACCGCGCATGATCATGCACCGCGCACCGGCCTTCTCGACCGCCTCCAGGCAGTCCAGCAGTTGCACCAGGTCTTCCGGGCGCAGGCTGTTCCTGGCCTTCGGGCGGTTCAGGGTGATGGTCGCAACGTCGCCATCCATCGCCCAGAGTACCGTGGCTTCACTCATGATCACATCTCCCCCGGTTGCCGCTGTCGGACCATTGTGTTCAGAGCAGGACAAGCAGCACAAGCGCGAGGCCGATTCCGGCAATGAACGCTCGCCAGACGAAGCCTGTGGCGCGCCGGATGTCGCCGGAATTGGCAAGCTTCCGCCCTGCCGGGTTCATCCAGGGATCATCCACGACCTGACCCGCGTAGCGGCGTGGCCCGGCGAGAGCGAGGCCCAGCGCGGTGGCAAGCGCCGCCTCCGGCCAGCCCGCGTTGGGTGACCGGTGCCGGGGGGCATCGCGGTACACGGTCTTCAGCTTGTCCGGTGCCATGGCGACGACCAGGAACAGCAAGGCGGTCAGGCGCGCGGGGATCAGGTTCAGCAGGTCGTCCAGCCGTGCCGCGGCCCAGCCGAAGGCCTCGTGCCGCGGGGTTCGGTGGCCGATCATCGAATCGGCGGTATTGACCAGCTTGTAGATCATGATGCCGGGCAGACCGGCGACCGCGAACCAGAACGCGGGGGCGACGACACCGTCCGAGAAGTTCTCCGCGGCCGATTCGATCGCGGCGCGGGCCACCCCGGCCTCATCCAGCGTCTCGGGATCGCGACCGACGATCTGCGCCACGGCTTCCCGGCCACGGGGCAGGGAAATGTCCAGCGCGTTCGCCACGGCGGTCACATGATCGACCAGGCTGCGCTGTGCCAGCAGGATGGCCGCGCCCAGCAGCGACAGCAGCCCGCCGAAGGGCAGGTTCTGGATGATCGTGCCCAGCAGGCCGGCCCCGAGAACCAGCAGGCAGATGGCGGCAATGCCGGCACGGCGCCGTTCCGACGAACTGTCCTCCGGCCGGTTCATGCGCTGGTCGAACCAGCCGATGGCGCGACCGGCCAGAACGACCGGATGCGTCACCCGTTTCCAGAGCCAGTCCGGCTCCCCCAACACGGCGTCCAGCAGCATCGCGCCGATCAGCAGCAGCAACAGCGTCTCCGTGGGCATCAGCGCGGTTCCTTCTGCAGCGCCGCCCGCAGGCGCGCGAACCCGGCTTCGGTGCCGGGGATACCGAAGCGGATGTGATCGGGCCAGGTGTCGAACACCCGCGTCCAGATGTGCGCCCGGGCGAGGCGTTCATGGATTACTGCCGCGTCGGGGGTTCGAACCGTCTGGAACAGGTCCGTGCCCATCGTTTCGGTCAGGCCGTGGCCGTCGAGCAATGCCTGCATGGTCACGCGATCGCGGTCGAGGGTTCGTTTCATCGCCGCGATCCAGTCCCGGTCGTCGAGTGCCCGCGCCCCCAGGTACTGCGCCGGTCCGCTGACCGCCCAGGGGCCGAGCAGGGCGGAAACACGCCGGATCGTCGCGGGTGCGCCAATGGCAAAGCCCAGTCGCAGCCCGGCAAGGCCGAAGACATTGCCGCAGTACCGCAGCCGCAGGACGTTTTCCGGCCCGACCAGCGGGCAGAAGACTCTCTGCGGTGTCACGTCCGCAACTTCCTCGTCCACGCGGCGTGTTCGCACCAGTTCGCAGATTTCCACAG
>CAJYBQ010000293.1 GCA_913064755.1 uncultured Alphaproteobacteria bacterium | reverse complement strand
CCACCATCATCGCGGCGGTTGCGATTGCCGGAACGGGTACGCGGCGCGCGGGCAGGACGCCCGGCCTCCGGCCCGTCACCGGACGGAACCCGCGACCTCGAACGAGTGGCCGGTTTTTCCGACGAGGCTTCCTCGGCGGGAGCAGCATCGGCCTTCGCCGCGGTCTTGCGCGGCGCACGCTTGCGCGGTGCGGGTTTCGGTGTTTCCTGGGCAGGTGCGGCATCTGCCGCCACGGCATCCGTACCCGCATCCTGGACATCGGCACTGGCCTGGACGGTCTCCGGCGCGGCCTCGGCCTCGGCAACCTTCGGCTTGGTCGTGCGGCGGGCGCGACGCGGCCGCTTTTCCTTGGGCGCTTCCTCGTCACCGGCAGAAGCTGCAACAGGCTCGGCAGCATCCGCGACCGGGGCCGGTTTCGGGGCCGACGTGGTCTTCTTGCCGAAGCCATCGATCTCGAAGTGCTTGATATTGCCGCCGATCAGTTTCTGGATCGCATCCAGCGACTTGGCTTCCTTGGCGGTGGCCAGCATGAAGGTACGCCCCTTCATGCCCGCGCGACCCGTGCGACCGATGCGGTGGATGTAGTCTTCCGCATGGAACGGCACATCGAAGTTGAACACGTGGCTCAGCCCCTGGATGTCGATGCCACGGGCGGCAACGTCGGAGCAGACCATGATCTTGGCCTGGTCGGTCTTGAACTTCTCCAGCGTCGCCATGCGGTCCAGCTGGTCCATGTCGCCATGCAGCGCCACGGCGTCGAAGCCATGCTTCAGCATCGACTTGTGCAGCATCTTCACATCGGACTTCCGATTGCAGAAGATCAGGGCGTTGCGGATGTTTTCCTGTTCGATCAGGGCACGCAGCGCGTCACGCTTGTCGCGTTCCTCCAGCAACGTCAGGTGCTGTTCGACCGTATCGGCGGTGGATGTCGGCGGTGCCACTTCCACTTCGCGCGGGTCCACCAGGAACTTGTCGGCCAGCTTGCGGATCGACGGCGGCATGGTGGCGGAGAAGAACAGGGTCTGGCGACGCGGCGGCAGGCAGGAAACGATGCGCTCCACGTCCGGCATGAAGCCCATGTCCATCATCCGGTCGGCTTCATCGATGACGAAGAACTGGATCTGGCTCAACATCATGCGGCCACGGTCGAACAGGTCGAGCAGTCGGCCGGGTGTGGCGATGATGATGTCGCAGGTGCCGTCGAGCTGGGCCTCCTGCTCCTTCATGCCAAGGCCACCGATCAGCAGCGCCCGGGAAAGCTTCTGGTATTTCGTGTACTTGTCGAAGCTGTCAGCCACCTGGGCCGCCAGTTCGCGGGTCGGTTCCAGGACGAGGGCGCGCGGCATCCGCGGCTTCGATCGGCCCTGGGCCATGACGTCGATCATCGGCAGCAGGAACGCGGCGGTCTTGCCGGTGCCGGTCTGCGCCGTGCCGAGCAGGTCCTTGCCCATCAGCACATGCGGAATGGACTTCTGCTGAATCGGAGTGGCAGTCTCGTACCCCTCCTCGGAAATTGCCTTGCAGACCTCGTCGCTCCGACCTAGGTCCGGAAATGTCATTGCGCTAATGTGCGTGCTCCCGTTGGGAATTTTCATCTGATGGTGGGACGTCGGGTTCCGCCAGCGGTTCCGTCCTTGATCAATCTCGGATCCGGGGTCTGAACAGTGTCCTCTCGGTTGACGACAGTACCATGACACGTCAGATGCTTGTCGTCCGTCGTTGTGGGAAGTAATGAACGCCGGGTGCCCTGTCAATCGCGAACACAGTGTTCGGGGTGTGGCGTGTACGCACGGCTGGAGTATTTCATGACCCGACAAGACTTGCTGCTGATCCCCGGACTGCTCTGCACCTCACTGCTGTGGGAGCCCCAGATTGCAGGCCTGTCGGACATCGCCGACATGACGGTCGCGGACCATGCCCGCGACGACACGCTGTCCGCGATCGCGGAACGCATCCTCGCGTCGGCGCCGTCGACATTCGCGCTCGCCGGCCTGTCCATGGGCGGCTACATCGCCTTCGAGATCTGGCCCCAGGCGCCGGAGCGGTTGGCGCGCATCGCCCTGCTGGATACCCGCGCCAGCGGCGCCACCGACGAGGAGACGGTGCGCCGCAAGGACCTGCTGGCGCTGGCGGAAAGGGGACGCTTTACCGGCATCCACGACCGCCTGATCCCGCTGTTCGTGCACGCGGACAGGCTGGACGACGCGGCCCTGATCGGGACCATTCGCCGGATGGCCGAGGATACCGGCAAGGATGGCTTCATCCGCCAGACCCGCGCCCTGATGGCCCGGCCGTCCTCGCATGACACCTGTCGCAGCATCGATGTGCCGACCCTGGTCCTCTGCGGTCGGCAGGACGCGCTCACGACGGTGTCCATGCACGAGGAAATGGCCGAACTGATTCCGGGCGCGAGGCTTTCGGTGATCGAGGATTGCGGCCACCTTTCGACCCTGGAGAAGCCCGAGGCGGTGACCCGCGAGATGCGGGCCTGGCTGACGGCCTAGCAGACCCGGGGCGCGAAACCGGCGCGGTCGCCACCCGGGAAGGCCTGCTCCGCACCGGAAACCGCGGCATTTTTTCGAGAATCAGTTGGCCATTGCGGCTTGATCGGCGCTAGAAAACGGGTGAACAGTCAAGCGTCGCCGCGTGTGCGGCGATTCGGACCTGCCCGGAGCAGTAAACGGCGTGCGTCGTTCGAACAAACCATTGGCCAATCGCATGGCAAGCCCGATGGGCCTGCTGTTCAACAGGTTCGCGTTCGCGTTCCTGCTGGCGCTGGGCCTGACCCTGCTGGTCGCGGGCCGTTCCGGCATCGGCCCGGTCGAACAGGTGCGCACGGGGCTGCTGGATGTCCTTGCCCCGGTGCTGGACGTGATCTCCCGCCCCGTTGCCGCCATCAACGCCCTGGCGACCGAGGTCGAACAGCTTTCCCGCGTCTATGACGAGAACGCCCGCCTGCGGGAGGAGAACGCGCGGCTGCTGCACTGGCAGAACGTCGCCCGGTCGCTGGAACGGGACAATGCCCAGTACCGCCGCCTGCTGAACGTCCGCACGAGGTCGAACGTCACCTATATCACCGCCCGCGTCGTCGGAGAGTCCGGCGGGCCGTTCGTGAAGACATTGCTGCTGGCCGCGGGCGAGCGCGATGGCGTGGAGGCCAACCAGGCCGTGGTCAGCGAACTCGGGCTGGTCGGTCGCATCACGGAGGCGGGGCGCAATGCCGCGCGCATCCTGCTGATCACCGACCTGAACAGCCGCATCCCGGTGATGCTGGAAAGCAGCCGCCGCCGCGCTATCCTGTCAGGTGACAATACCGCCCGTCCCCTGCTGGCCTTCCTGGAGGCGGAGGCCGTGGTGCGCCCCGGTGACAGGGTGATCACCAGTGGACACGGCGGCCTGCTGCCCCCCGGGCTGGTGGTGGGCGTCGTCGCCTCGGTCGCCGAAGGCCAGGTCCGGTTGCGCCCGTTCGTCGATCTCGGCCGTCTGGAACGGGTCAACGTGCTGCGCTATCGCCGCCCCGAACTGGACCAGAGCCGGGACGGCACATGAAGACGCGTCGCCGCAAGTCCGGCAACCGCAGGTCCGGTGACGGGCCGGGCCTTTCACAGCTGGGGCTCTGGCGCCTCGGCCTGGCCATCCCCGGCCTGGTCGCCATGGTGCTGGTGATCCTGGGCACCTTGCCGATCGGCGTCCCGTTCCTGGGGCCGGTGCTGCCCGCTTTCGGCCTGATCGCCGTACATGTCTTCGCCCTGCAGCGTCCGGACCTGATGCCCCATTGGCTGGCCTTTTCCCTTGGCCTGCTGACCGACCTGTTGTCCGGTGGTCCACTGGGCCTTACGGCACTCGTCTTCCTGGGGGTGCAGGTCCTGTCCGCGAGCCAGCGCCGGGTGCTGATCGGGCGTCCCTTCCTGCTCGGCTGGGGCGTGTTCGCGCTGGTGGCACTGGCCGCCGCCGTGGTTTCCTGGATCATCGCCTGCGCCTATTTCCTCGACATCGTGAACCCCGCCGCCGCGCTGCTGCAGGTCGCCATCACCGTGACCCTGTTCCCGCTGATCGCCGCACCGCTGCTGCTGCTCAGTCATCGCATGACAGGCCAGGCCTATGCGTGATCAGGCAATGCACGATGGGCCGGACGCATGAGGGGGCGCGTCGAGAAGGCACGTTATCCGGTGTTCACCCGCCGCGCCCTGATGCTCGGCGGCATGAAGGCAGCCCTGTTCGCGGCGCTGGGTGCGCGAATGTACTACCTGCAGGTCGTCGAGGGCGATCAGTACCGCATGCAGGCGGACGAGAACCGCATCAACCTCGCCCTGCTGGCCCCGCCGCGCGGCCGTATCCTCGACCGGCGCAACGTGCCGGTGGCGACGAACCGCCAGAACTTCCGCGTGCTGATCGTGCCGGAACAGACCGGATCGGTCGAGGAAACCCTGGACCGGCTGCACCGGATCGTCCCGGTCAGCGACCAGACCCGCGCCCGCGTGCTGCGCGATGTGCGGCGCAAGCGCAGCTTCGTGCCGATTTCCGTGGTCGACAACCTGACGTGGGAGGAATTCGCCCGCATCAACATCCGCAGCCCCGACCTGCCGGGGATCCAGCTGGATGTCGGTCAGACCCGCGATTACCCCTTCGGCCCCTACCTGGGTCACACGGTCGGCTATGTCGGCCCGGTCAGCGAAAAGGACCTGAAGGCAGGCGACGGCGATCCGCTGCTGGAACTGCCCGGTTTTCGCACCGGTCGGCGCGGGCTGGAGCGCAGCATGGAGACCACCTTGCGCGGCGTGGCCGGGAACCAGCGGGTGGAGGTCAATGCCTTCGGTCGGGTGATCCGGGAACTGTCCCGCACGGAAGGCCGCCCCGGCAGCGAAGCAGGGCCGTGGGCGCCGTTCATCGCGCCGTTCATCGAAAAGCCCGGATCGCAGAAGCGCGCCGAATATGTCCTGTTCGGCGGGGACGAAGCGGAAACGATGATCCGCACGGGCTGCGCCGGCAAAACCGTGCTGTTGCGCTATGGCTCCCAGGGGCCGCTGGTGGCGGAACTGCAGAAGGCCCTGAACGTCAGGGCCGGGGCGCGCCTCGCCGTCGATGGCGACTTCGGCCCGACGACCTTCCGCTTCGTCGTCGATTTTCAGACCCGGCGGTTCGGCGCCGACGCC
>CAJYBQ010000292.1 GCA_913064755.1 uncultured Alphaproteobacteria bacterium | reverse complement strand
CTGATCGGGACCTTCCAACTGGTGCAGGGCACGGTGATCGACGCGGCAGACGTCCGCGGTACCGTCTACCTGAATTTCGGGGCCGACTGGCGGACGGATTTCACCGTGAAGATCGATCGGAAGGCAATGACCGCGTTCGGCAAGGCCGGCATGAATCCGGCGGAATGGTCCGGTGCCGAGATTCGCGTGCGTGGCTGGCTCCGAAATCGCAACGGCCCTATGATCGAAGCCAGTCATCCGGAACAGATCGAACGGGTGGCCGAAACACTCGGGATGGGGCGGGAATAGTCGCGTGAGAAAGCTTACCTGGAAATCACTCTTCGTCTGGTTGCCACTGGTCGCCCTGACGCTTACCGCTGCCTGCACCAGTGTCACCAACCCGGCCACGGGGGAGACCGAACTCTCGGCGGTTTCACCCGCGGAAGAGCGCGCGATCGGTCAGCAGGAACACCCGAAGGTGCTGGCCGAATTCGGGGGGGAGTACAACGACCCGGCGCTGAAGAATTACGTGAACTCCATCGGCCAGAGCCTTGCCAGCAATGCAGAACTTCCCGCTGACAGCTTCACCTTCACCCTGCTGGACACGCCCGTCGTCAACGCCTTTGCCCTGCCCGGTGGCTATGTCTATGTCACGCGCGGTCTGCTGACGATCCTGAACGACGAAGCCGAGCTTGCCGGTGTCATGGGTCACGAGATCGGGCATGTCACCGCCCGCCACGGCGCGCGGCGCCAGACCCAGGGAATGATTGCCAACATCCTTGCCACGGGTGTCGGCATTCTCAGCGGCAATCGGCAGGTAGCCCAGCTCGGGCAGGTGGCGGCGCAGGGGTTCCTGGCCAGCTACAGCCGCGACAACGAGCGGGAGGCGGACCAGCTCGGCGTCCGCTACCTGTCGCGTACCGGGTACGAGACGCTCGGCATGGCCCGGTCGCTGGAGGCGATTGGCCGGCACAGTGCGCTGCTGTCGAAGGTCAGCGGCCAGGAGGCACAGGACTTCAACTTCTTCCAGACCCACCCGCAGACGCCGGAACGCGTCGCGAACACGGTGTCACTGGCCCGGCAGTCATTTTCCGTCCAGAATCCGGTGGTTGGCCGCGAAACCTACCTGAATGCCATATCGGGCATGGTCTACGGCGACAGCGCGGACCAGGGTTTCGCCCGCGGCAACCGTTTCGTGCATCCCAACATGCGGTTTGCCTTCGAGGTGCCGAACGGCTTTCGCCTCGACAACCTGCCCAACGCGGTGCTTGCCGCCGGGCCCGACGGCACACGCATCTCCTTCGACCGCGAATCCGACCGGAACGTCGTCGCCCGCTATTCCAACATGGCCAACTACATCAGCCGCCAGTGGGCCAAGGGCGCGCGCGGTCGTGATCTGCGCAACGTGGAGATCAACGGCTTTCCTGCCGCCACCGCCGTGGTCTTCATGACCGCCCAGAACGGGCAGCGATTCGAGGCCCGCATCGCCGCCATCCGTTTCTCGGACACGCAGATATTCCGCTTCCTGATGGCGGCGCCGACCCAGGTCGCCGACCGCTATGCCCGCAGCTTCGAGGATGCGATCAACAGCTTTCGCAGCCTGAGCCCGGATGAGGCCGCGAAGTACAAACCGCTCAGGATCTGGCCCCATACCGTGCAGCGCGGTGACACGATTTCCGGTCTTGCGGCGCGCATGAACATCGACGAGTTCGACCAGGAACGCTTCCGGGCCGTCAACGCGATGGATGCCGATGCCGTGCTGCAGATCGGCCAGAAGGTGAAGGTCATCAGCGAGTAGTTCCTGCGCGACTGCCCTGCCCGGTCTGCCGGTCCGTGTGCAATGAAACAGTTGACCGGCCGACCTGCCCGCGTCATCTCCGCGGCTGACCATGGTCTGCGAGGGATGCCGAAATGACTGACACGACGGGTGGCCCGAGCAAGGTCGAGGCCACGGGCATGATGATCGCCCTGCTGGCCGCGCTGATGGCCATCGGACAGTTTGCCACCAATGTCTACCCGCCCTCCTTGCCGACGATCCGCGACGAGTTCCTGTCCAACGACACCATGGCGCAGCTGACCCTGACCGCCTACCTGGTCGGCTTCGCGGTGATGCAGCTGGTCTACGGGCCGATCTCCGACCGCTTCGGTCGCAGGCCGATGCTGATCTACGGAATCCTGGTCTTCATTCTCGGGTCGGTGGTCTGTGTCATGGCCCCGACAATGGAGATACTGATCGCCGGGCGCATCGCACAGGCCGTCGGCGCCGCTGCCAGCCTGGTCGTTGCCCGTGCCGTGGTGCGTGACAGTTTCGACGGCGACCAGCTGCAGCGGGTCATGGCGCTAGTCAGCATCTTCTTCGCGCTGGTCCCCGGCCTGTCACCGTTCATCGGTGGCCTGATCGAGGATTATGCCGGATGGCGCTGGATCTTCGTTCTGACCGGCGTCGCCGGGGTGATCGTCTTCGCCTGGATGTACCGGAAGGTTCCCGAAACCCTGCATGTGCCCCTGCCCCGCCTGGACATGGCGTCGGTCTTCTCCGGTTACCTGGTCATCATGCGGTCATCGGGTTTCCGCCGCTATGCCTTCGCCAATGCCTTCGTCTTCGCAGCGATGTTCGCGTTCTTCGGTGGCTCGCCCAAGCTCTACATCGAGATACTGCAGGTGACGCCGAAGGAGTTCGGGTTCTATCCACCGCTGGCTTCCATCGGCTTCGTCATCGGCGGCCTGACGGTCAGCCGGCTGACAGGCAGGGTGACCACGGTGGGTATCTGCATGCTGGGCCTGGTGGTGCTGGTCGCGGGTCCGTTGATCAGTGTCGTGCTGCCGCTGTTCGACATCGTGCACAAGCACGGCTTCAACCTGGCCATCGTCATCTTCGTCACCGGCCTGGGGATATTCCTGCCGACGGCCATGGCAACCGCGCTGCAGGCGTTTCCCGACCGGGCAGGCTCCGCATCGGCGATGATCGGGTTCCTGCAGATGGCCGGTGCGGCCGCGGGCAGTGCCCTGGTCGGGCTGTTCCAGGAACAGGAACCGGTACTGACCTATCCGCTGGTGATGCTGATCTCCGTCCTGCTGGCCGCAGCGGTATTTCTGCTCGAAGGCCGCGACAGGCCCGCAAGGATCTGACGGGACCCTGCCCCAAGAGCAGACGGCGCATCGGGATCCGATCCCGATGCGCCGCCGCTGTCGTCACTGCAGCCGTTCCGCTTTCACCCGGAAAGCGGGACGGCGATGTCAGTCTGCCTCAACGCGGGGCCATGCGGATGGCACCGTCCAGGCGGATGGTCTCGCCGTTCAGCATCTGGTTCTCGCAGATGTGGCGAGCCAGGCGGGCGTATTCTGTCGGATCACCGAGACGCTTCGGGAACGGAACCGTAGCCGCCAGGGCTTCCTTCACGTTGTCGGGCAGGCTCTGCAGCATCGGCGTGCCGAACAGGCCGGGTGCGATGGTGCAGACGCGAATGCCGTCGTTCATCAGGTCGCGCGCGATCGGCAGGGTCATGCCGACGACACCGCCCTTGGATGCGGAATAGGCGGCCTGGCCGATCTGCCCGTCGTAGGCAGCCACGGAGGCGGTATTGACGATGACACCACGGTCACCGTTCTCGGTCGGCTCCGCCGCTGCCATTTCGGTCGCGGCAATGCGGATGCAATTGAAGGTGCCGATCAGGTTGATGCTGATGACGCGCTGGAACGTGTCCAGCGGATGTGCCTCGCCCTTCGACGTGGTCTTGGCCGCGATGCCGATACCGGCACAGTTGACCAGCACGCGCACCGGGCCGTGGGCGGCCTTCGCGGCGGCAAATGCGGCAAGCACGGATGCTTCGTCGGCGACGTTGCACTTGGCGAACACGCCGCCGAGTTCCGTGGCCATCTTCTGACCCAGGTCCTCGTTCAGGTCCAGGATCGCCACCTTCGCGCCGGCTGCGGCCAGTTCGCGGGCAGTTGCGCCGCCAAGCCCCGAAGCGCCACCGGTGACGACTGCTGCTACACCATCGAGATTCATCTGTTCGTTCTCCCCTGTCGGATTCAAGCTGAAGAGACGTCTAGCCGACGGCGCGCGACTTGTCAGCCACCCGTGGTGCCGCGCTCAACGGCTCTCGGCATGCACGGAGGTCGTGCCTGTCCCGGCGGGACCGTCGAACGTGGCCGTCGGGCGTGAACTGCCGGGCTTCACCATCGCTTCGCGCCGCGCGATGTAGATGGTGGAACCGACGATCACCAGCGCACCGACGATGGTCCAGGCGTCCGGTATCTCGGCAAAGATCAGGTAACCGAACAGGCCGGAATAGATCAGCCGTGCGTAGTCGAACGGGGTCACGGCCATCGCCTCCCCCGCCGCGTATCCCCGGATCAGCATGGTCTGTCCGATCGTGCCGCAGAGTGCCAGCGCAAGCATTACCAGCAGGACTTCCACGCTTGGTGTCTTCCAGAACCAGAGCGCGGGACCAAGGGTGCAGAGGCTGAGGATGATGCTGGACCAGAACACCAGGGTGGTCGGCGAATCCAGCCGCGACAGGATCTTCATCATGATGGTGATGCCGGCGATCAGCGCGGCCGCGAACAGGGCGACAAAGGCGATCGGGTCGGTTTCACCCGCCGGGCGCAGCATGATGATCACCCCGATGAAACCCACGGCGGTGGCAATCGTGCGGCGCATCTTCACCTTCTCGCCCAGGAAGATGACGGCCAGCGGGATCAGGAACAGCGGCTTGGTGAAGCTGAGCGCGGTGACGTCGGCCAGGGGCAGGTTGGCCACCGCGTAGAACATGCAGAGCATGACGACGCCCCCGATCAGGCCGCGCACCAGGTGCAGCGACGGGCGCGCCGTCCGGACCGTTCCGAATCCATGGCGCAGGGCGAAGGGGGCAACGATGCACAGTCCCATGAATGCGCGAAAGAAGGCGATCTGGAACGGATGCAGTTCCTGCGCTGCCATCTTGATGAACACGCCCATCGCCGACAGGAAGATGCCGGCGGCAAGCAGCCACAGCGCGCCACGCACATTGCCTGGCAGTTTCTCGACCTTCTCGATCACATCCGGTCCGATTTCTGCGCCTTTCCGGCGCGACACGGGCGCAGGCGTATGGCCTGGCTACCCTTCATGGCCATTCTTAGACCAGAAAGTCCCTTACAGGCCATGAACATGGCCCATGCCTCCAGCGCATGCCTGCATCCGGTACGGCCGGCAGGTGTGGCCGTTCAGG
>CAJYBQ010000291.1 GCA_913064755.1 uncultured Alphaproteobacteria bacterium | reverse complement strand
GCTGTTCGCGTCCGGCATGGCCTCCGCCGCGGCCCTGTTCCAGGCGCTGCGACACGGCGACCGGGTGATCCTGCCCCGGGTCATGTATTTCGCGCTGCAGGCCTGGGTGAAGGGATTTGCCGGGCGTTTCGGCCTGGACATCGAACTGGTGGACAATGACGCGGCGTCCTACGCGGCGGCGCTGGCGCGCAAGCCCGCACGGCTGGTCTGGGTGGAAACGCCGTCCAACCCGTTGTGGACCATCACGGACATCGCCGCGGTGGCGCAGGCGTGCAAGGCCTGCGGTGCGCGGCTGGCGGTGGACAACACGGTGCCGACGCCGGTCTTCAGCCGCCCGCTGGAACTGGGGGCGGACTTCGTCATGCATTCGGCCACCAAGGCGCTGAACGGCCATTCCGACGTGCTGGCCGGGGCGCTGGTGACACGGGACGCGGAGGACCCGCTCTGGCTTGGCGCCAGGGAGGAACGGCGGCTGGCCGGCGCGGTCCTGGGGCCGTTCGAGGCCTGGTTGCTGGCCCGGGGCATGCGCACGTTGCACGTTCGTGTCGAACGCGCGACGGCAAACGCGGCTGCACTGGCCGAGTGGCTGGACGCGCGGGCCGACGTGGCAGGGGTCCTGTACCCGGGACTGCCCGGCCATCCCGGTCACGAAGTTGCGGCGCGCCAGATGCATGGCGGCTTCGGCAGCATGATGTCGATCCTGACCGGCGGCGGCGAGGAACGGGCACGGGCCGTCAAGGGACGGCTGAAACTGTTCCGGCGCGCCACGTCGCTTGGCGGGGTGGAAAGCCTGGTGGAACATCGCAGGACCGTGGAGGGGGCGGCCAGCCAGGCCCCCGGGGACCTGTTGCGCCTGTCGGTGGGTATCGAGGCGCTGCAGGACCTGAAGGACGATCTGCAAAACGCGCTTGAAGGCAACGACTGAACCCGTGCTGGGTTCGTTGAATCAGAACGGGGAAGAGGGAACGCCGAACATGATCGATCTCTATACATGGGGCACGCCGAACGGGCGCAAGGTATCGGTAATGCTGGAAGAATGCGGCCTGCCGTACCAGGCGTTCGCCGTGAACATATCCAAGGACGAGCAGTTCGCGCCGGACTTCCTGAAGATATCTCCCAACAACAAGATCCCGGCGATCGTCGACAGCGACGGGCCGGACGGCAAGCCGATCTCCGTCTTCGAGACCGGTGCCATCCTGATCTACCTGGCGCAGAAGACGGGCAAGTTCCTGCCCAGCGATCCGCGCAAGTTCGCCGACACGATGCAGTGGCTGATGTGGCAGATGGGCGGCCTGGGGCCGATGCTGGGCCAGACACATCATTTCCGCCGCTTCGCCCCGGAAAGGATTCCGTACGCGATCGATCGCTACACCAATGAAACCAAGCGTCTCTACGGTGTTCTGGACAAGCAGGTCGGGGAACATGGCTGGCTGGCGGCGGGCGAATACACCATCGCCGACATCGCATCCTTCCCCTGGATCGCCCGCCATGAATGGCAGGATCAGAAGCTGGAAGACTATCCGAACCTGAAGCAGTGGTACGACCGCATCTGGGCACGTGAGGCGGTGAAGAAGGGTTTCGAGGTGCCCTGAACCTGCCGGCGGACCGCGCGGCAGGCTTACCTCATCCAGCGGCGGATGTGGGTGACGGCGCCGTAGCCGCCGCGCGTTCGTGCGAAGACGGTTTCGACGGGTTCGTGCGTCACCGCCATGTGGGTGGCATTGGCATGAACCAGTTTCCCGGCCCCGTCGGCGATCATGCAGTGGCCGGGGAAATAGACAATGTCGCCGCGTTGCAGGTCGCGCATGTCGGCGGGCTTCGGCGCGTTCAGCCCCAGTTCGTCCCGCTGCATGTCCGAATCGCGAGGGGGCTTGCCGCCGATCGCCTGCACCGCCACCTGCACCAGCCCCGAACAGTCGAGGCCGAGGCTGCTGCGGCCGCCCCAGAGGTAGGGTGCGCCGAGGTTGCGCAGCGCCACGTCGACCAGGTCCGCCTCCGGCGCATCGATGGCGCGGATGTGGCCGGCGATCAGGTGGCGACCGTCGTCCAGCTGGGCGAATTTTCCGTCGATGTCGGCAACGTTCAGCCGTGCGCCGAGGGTGACGCGCCCGACAGGCGGGTCCTTGATGGTCGGGGCGGCGAACAGGTGGCTCAGCCGGGCGCTGACGATATGTGTGGGGGCGGGCCGGGGTTCCCGGGTCAAGCCGTCGGCACGGACATAACCGACGTATCCATCCAGCGCGCCCTGGATCCAGGCCCAGCCGGCGCCCTGGTCATAGATGGCGACATCCTCGCCGAACAGCAGTTCCGATATCTGCATGGCGCGGGGTTCCGGGCGCGCCTGGATGGAAAGCACCTCGCTGCAGACCCGCGCGGGCAGGGGATCGACAAAGCGCTGCGCCGTGACCCGCCCCTTCAGGTAGGTGGCAGCGATGTCATCGCGAAAGGGATGGCGGCGGTGGTCGAGGGGTGCGGAATCCATGCCGGGGATTGTTTACCGCCACGGGCCGCACCGCAAGCGGTCAGGCGTTCCAGCTTGGCCGGGCACGCAATGCCGCGTTCCAGCGCGCCACGTGGGTTGCCGTGTCCGGAATCGCGACCCGGGTGAAATCGGACAGCAGCATGGCGGTCATGCCGGTGATGTCGGCGACGGAGAAATCGTCTCCGGCGACCCAGGGGCGACCGTCGGCCAGTTCCCCGTCGAGCCAGTTCAGCAACCGGATGGAGCGTTCCCGACCGGCCTCGGCCATCGCGGGAACCTGTTTCACCCGGTCGGCGAAGAAGTCGAAGGTATGCAGGGCGATGGTGCCGACCGCGTCTGAGAGCTTCAGTTCCCGGCGTCGGTTCCACATCTCGATCCGTCCGATTTCCTCCGGCGTGGTGCCGAACAGGGCAGGGGTCGGATGCAGGGCCTCCAGGTAGCGGCAGATCGCGATGCTTTCCGCGATGCAGGTGCCATTGTCCAGTTCCAGGACAGGGCATTCGCCGAGGCTGTTTCTTGCGAGAAATTCAGGGGTGCGTGAACCACCGGCCATGATGTCCACGTCGGTCATCGGGATCTCGAGGCCTTTCTCGGCCAGGAAGATGCGGACACGGCGCGGGTTCGGGGCTGCGGCATTGTAGAGTTTCATGATCGCCTCATTTAATTTACCCAGACAGTTAATTAACCGTATGGATAAATTAAATGGACGTCAATGCCCGCCGGTGGTGCCGACGGTGCCTGGCCGGTTCATCCGGCAGGGCGTTGGGCCAGGCCTTCCATGATCGTGCGATTGATGTCGATCAGCGGTTCGATGCTCTCGCCGCCACGCATGATCGCGCTGGATTGCTTGTCCACCCAGATCGACAGCGAAATGATCGATGCGCGGATGGCCTCGGGCAGGCCGTTGCCTTCGCGGCTGCAATCACTCAGCAGGGTGCTCCAGAGACGCCGGTTGCGGTACAGCGCGTCGATGACCTCACGGTCGTGACGGGGTTGATCCTTCACCTTCATCAGCTGGCGCGTGATCTCGGCAAAGAGTCGATATTCGGTATCCCGCGGGTTCTCGGTGACCCGCTGGGTCCTGTTATACGCTTGCAGGCTCATGATGCAGTCTCTCGCTTTCGAAATCGAGCAGCTTCCGGCAGAGCGTCAGACCCTTGTAGTACTGACGATCCATCACGCATTGGCTGACGGCGACACAGGTGGAAAGGGCTTCGGGGTCGGTGAGAACCCCCATGAACTCCGACATCCGCATGACGAATTCTTCGTAGAAGCGCGGCCGGACCTTCTCGTCGAGGTACATCGACATGATGGCGAAGTAGATTCGCTTCGACGGTGTATCGACATCATCGGCCTTCAGGATATCCCGCTCCCGCAGGATCGAGGCCTTGTTGTGCAGGACCAGCGTTGCCCGGCGGTCGCCGTTGGCGATCACCGCCCCGTTGATCACGAATTTCTCCCCTGGTTTCAGGGTCAGCTTCAGGGCCATTCGACATTCTCGACCGGTTTCGCGGCCGCCTTCTGACGCGACGTGTGACAGGTCCGGTAGCGGACCGTTGAGCAATCGTTGCGCAATGCTGGTTGAATTATCGTTAACGCTGTTCGAAACCGGTTTCTGCGGGCTGTGGATCGGGCGATCGGGCGGTTTAAGCGTTTCTTAAGCCTAACAGGGCTGAATACGGCACGGTTATTCACTCCCTTTCGAGAGGCACGGCATGACCCGCAACGCCGCACGCAAGAAACAGATCGACAGCAGCCCGCGCATCGACGCCCCGACCGTGGGGCGTCAGATCATGCAGGCTGGCACGTTCCAGTTGATGGCGACGTTGCAGACCGTGGACGATGATCGCAAGCCGACCCGCAATGACCTGAAGCGGGCGGTGCAGCTGTTGAAGCAGGGCAGCAAGCAGGCCGGGGCCGGCAAGTACGAAGAGGCCGCCATATCCTTCCTGCAGGCGCACAAGCTTGACCCGAAGAACGCCGATACCCTGCTGGTGCTTGGCAACAACCTGCGCCACGCGGGCCAGATCCAGGCCGCGGTGCATGTCATGGAAAAGGCCGTGCAGGTTTCCGGCGAAGACCCGGAGATCCTCTATGGCATCGGCCTGCTGGCACAGGACCTCGGCATGCTGGCGGCGGCAGAGAACATCTTCGCCCTGATCATGCAGCGTGCGCCCGACGACAGTCGCGGCCCCATCGCCATGGCCTCGGCAAAGCGCGCCAGCGGCAATTACGAGGCCGCGATCGACACGTTGAAATTCGCGGTCCAGGGCAAGACCGAGGACCATACGCTCTGGCAGGCGCTGGGCGTCACGGTGGCGGAGGCAAAGGGTGCCGACGAAGCGCGACCGTTCTTCGACGAGGCACTGCGCCTGCAGCCGACCTTCGACATCGCCTTCGCCAACCTGGGTCACGCGCTGACGGCGGAGGGACGGTTTGCCGAATCCCTGCCTTACCTGGAAAAGGCCGTGCGGATGCGTCCCGACGATGCCGACACCCGTTTCAACTATGCCTCGTCCCTGCTCGGGACCGGTGACCTGACGACGGGCTGGAACGAGTACGAATGGCGACTGGACCGCAAGCGCGGTGACTCCGTGGTCTTCGTGCATGACCTGCACCTCTGGCACGGGGAGGACCTCTCGCACAACACCACGCTGTCCCCCACCCAGCGCGCCATCGCGCACTGCCCACGCTACGCCCGCGCCGCCCATC
>CAJYBQ010000290.1 GCA_913064755.1 uncultured Alphaproteobacteria bacterium | reverse complement strand
CTCGGAGTGTGCGAGGACGCGCCACCACAGCCGGCGTGCCTCCGCTCCGTTCTCACCGAGCTCACGACCCTGGTCATCTAGCCTCAGGCGCCTTGCGTTCGGATGTTCCACGTCGATTATGCCTATCCGAACGGACGAGTCGAGGCCATGGGAGCCAGCCGTCGCCCCAGCTGGGCCTCGCTGCACAACCGCCGCGACCGCATGTACCGGTTCGACAACATCAAGCAGCCGACGCTGCAGCCCTGGAAGAATTCGCCGAAGAGCAAGTCTTCCGGACGCTACGTCGGCCTGCGCAATCCCTACTATCACAAGATCGACGAGAACGGCCGGCAACTGCCCTATATCGACCGCTTCATCCTGACCGTCGCGGCCCCTGCCCTGATCGCGGCGCAGGCCGGGTCCGGCCAGACCGATCTGCAGGCCCTGGGCCTGGCGCTGACGGACTGGACATTCCTGAAGCAGGCGGAAGATCGCGGCAATTACGACACCTTTGCCTGGCGCCAGGCGATGGGTGCCACGATCGCGATGTACCCCAACCTTAACTACGACGATCCGGTCTATCGGGAACTGTTCCGTGATGTGCGGTTCCGCCGGGCGCTGTCGCTGGCGATCGATCGCGACCTGATCAACGAGGTGGTCTTCTTCGGTGACGCGGCATCCGCGAACAACCTCGTGCTGGAACGCAGCCCGCTCTACAAGGCCGAATATGCTGGCGAATGGACCCGCTACGCCAAGAAGGAAGCGCGCCGCCTGCTGGACGAGATCGGCCTGACCAGAAAGGGTCCTGGCGGCATAAGGTTGCTGCCGGACGGGCGGAAACTGGAACTGATCGTCGAGACGTCGGGCGAAGACCCGCAGCAGACCGATATCCTGGAACTGATCGAGGAAACCTGGCGCGAAGTCGGCGTGAAGATGTTCATCAAGCCGTCGCAGCGCGATACCTTCCGCAACCGGGTGTATGCCGGCCTGGCACAGATATCGGTCTCCACAGGCATCCAGGCAGGGTTGGCAACGGCGGAAACAAGCCCCGAGGAACTGGCGCCGACCAGCCAGCTCGGCCTGCAGTGGCCGAAATGGGGCCTGTACTATGAATCGGGCGGCACCATGGGTGAGGCCCCGGACATGGAAACGCCTGCGCGACTGGTGAGCCTCGTGGAGCAGTGGAACAACGCCGCTGACCCGGCCGTCAAGAAGCAGGCCTGGGAGGAGATCCTGGCCATCAATGCCGAACAGGTCTATTCGATCGGCATTCTCTCCTCCGTTCCTCAACCGATCGTCGTACGTCGTGGCCTCCGGAATGTGCCCCGCGACGGTATCTATCACTGGGACCCCGGTGCATATTTCGGGCTCTATCGCCCGGACAGCTTCTGGTACGAACCAGAAGAATTGCGCAACAGGTCATGACCGTCGGAGAGATGTGAAAGCGGATGTTCACCTACATCATTCATCGCCTGCTGATCATGATCCCGACGCTGATCGCGATTTCCGTGATCACGTTCATCATCATTCAGCTGCCCGAGGGCGACTACCTGTCGAACCTCGTCCAGGAACTCCAGGCGCAGGGCGAAGCCGCCGCGCTGGAGAAGGTCGAATTCCTGCGCCAGCAATATGGCCTGGATCAGCCCGAGATCATTCAATACGGCATGTGGATGGGCTTCTGGCCCGGCCCCACCGGTTTCAACGGCCTGCTTCAGGGCAACTGGGGCTGGGCCTTCGAACAGGACATGCCTGTTTCGGATGTCGTCGGCGACCGGGTGCTGCTGTCCTGCATCCTGAACTTCACCACCATCTTCTTCATCTACCTGGTGTCGTTCCCCATCGGCGTCTATTCCGCGACGCGGCAGTATTCCATCGGTGATTACGGCTTCACGTTCCTCGGCTACCTGGGACTTGCCACGCCGAACTTCCTGCTGGCGCTGATCATGATGTATTTCGCCAACCTCTGGTTCGGCGTCTCCATCGGTGGCCTGATGGACCCCGAATACCTCGGGCAGGACTGGTCATGGGGCAAGTTCATGTCCGTCCTCGCCCACCTGGTTGCACCCGTCATCGTCATCGGCACGTCCGGCACAGCGGGCATGATCCGTCGCCTGCGCGCCAACCTGCTCGACGAATTGCAGCGTCAATACGTGGTCACGGCCCGTGCCAAGGGCGTGCCGCGCGGAAAGCTGATCATGAAGTACCCGGTGCGCATGGCCCTGAACCCCTTCATCGCGGACATCGGCAACCTGTTGCCCTCGATCGTGTCCGGTTCGGCCATCGTCGCGGTCGTCATGCAGTTGCCGACGCTGGGTCCGATCCTGCTGCAGGCGCTGCAGAGCCAGGACCAGTATCTTGCCGGTTCGATCCTGATGTTCCTGGCCTTCCTGACCGTGGTCGGGATGCTGATCTCCGATCTGCTGCTGGCTGCGCTTGATCCCCGAATTCGACTTGGTGGAGGTGTCGCGAAATGAGTGTCACCGATCAGGACGAAAAGCAGCAGCTGGATCACTGGGTCGATGATCGCCCGTTCGATCCGCAGTCACGCGAGACCCTGACGCCGGAGCAGGAGAAATTCTACCTCGCCTCCCAGTGGCAGCTGATGTGGTGGAAGTTCAAGCGCCACAGGGTTGCCGTGGTCGCGGGCATCGTGCTGCTGATATTCTATTTCTCCGTTCTCATCAGCGAGATGGTCGCGCCCTACGACCTGCACACGCGGGACGCGAAGCACATCCTGGCACCGCCGCAGTCGATCAACCTGTTCCATGAAGGCGAGTTCGTCGGCCCCTTCGTCTATGGCTACAAGCTGACCAAGAACCAGGTCATGCGGCAGCGCATCTACACGGAAGACCCGGAACAGGTACAGCCGCTGCGGTTCTTCTGTCTCGGCGATGAATTCACCTATCTCGGCCTGATCGAGGGCAGGTTCCACCTGGTCTGCCCGGCGGAGGGGGGCACGTTCTTCCTGTTCGGCACCGACAGGCTGGGGCGCGATATCTTCAGCCGCATCGTCTACGGCGCGCGGATATCGCTCACCGTCGGCCTGATCGGCATCACGCTGTCCTTCATCATGGGCCTCGTGATGGGAGGTATCTCCGGCTATTACGGCGGCTGGATCGACAACATCATCCAGCGGATCATCGAGATGATCCGAAGCTTCCCGGAACTGCCCCTCTGGATGGCGCTGTCTGCCGCCCTGCCCGCCAACTGGTCGCCATTGTTCATCTATTTCGGCATCACGGTGATCCTCGCCCTGTTCGACTGGCCGTCACTGGCCCGTGCGGTCAGGTCGAAACTGCTGGCCCTGCGGGAAGAAGACTTCACCGTTGCCGCACAGCTGATGGGGGCCAGCCCGTCGCGGATCATCGGTCGACACCTGCTGCCCAGCTTCATGAGTCACCTGATCGCATCCGCGTCCCTGTCCATTCCGGCAATGATCCTGGGCGAGACGGCACTGTCGTTCCTCGGCATCGGCCTGCGTCCACCGATCACGTCCTGGGGAGTCCTGCTGAACGAGGCACAGAATCTCAATGCCGTGGTCCTGACGCCCTGGCTGCTCTGGCCCATGGTGCCGGTGATCATCGTCGTGCTGGCGTTCAACTTCCTGGGTGATGGATTGCGTGACGCGGCTGATCCCTACAAGTAACCACTGCCTGACCGGTACCGCTGTCCCATGTGCGGGATAGCGGGCTGGATCACGGCGCGGTCGGGTGGCCCGGCGCAGTCGGTGCTGCGGGCCATGACCGACCGGATTGCCCATCGCGGACCTGACGGTGAGGGCCAGCTGTTCTGCGACACGCGGGACGGGCGTTTCCAGGCCGGTCTCGGGCATCGACGCCTGGCCATCATCGACCTGACCACCGGCGATCAGCCGATGCACTACACGGCCCCCGACGGACGCCGGCTTTCCATGGTGTTCAACGGGGAAGTCTACAATTACGTCGCCTTGCGCGAGGAACTGAAGGCGGTCGGCTACCGCTTCGAGACGACGTCCGACACGGAAGTCGTGATGGCAGCGCATGCGCACTGGGGGCCGGACGCGGTATCTCGCCTGCGTGGCATGTTTGCCCACATGATCTGGGAACATGACATCGAGCGGTTGACGGTGGCCCGCGACCGGTTCGGCAAGAAACCCGTGTTCATGCTGCGCCGGGGCGGCGACACCTATTTCGCGTCGGAGATCAAGGCCCTGCTGGCCGTGCCGGGCATGGAACCGCGGCTGAACAAGGGCGTCATTCCCGCCTATCTGAATTATCGCTACGTGCCGGGACCGGACACGTTCTTCGAAGGCATCGAGAAACTGCCGCCGGGGTCCCTGGCGGTCTGGCAGGATGGTGCGCTGGATGTCCGCCGCTACTGGCTGCCACCCGATGGGCAGCCACGGGAACCGCTGGTCACGGCCGATCCGGTGGCCGCCTTCATGGATGTGCTGCAGGAATCGGTCAGCCTGCGCATGGCATCGGACGTGCCGTTCGGCGCCTTCCTGTCCGGCGGCATCGATTCCTCGGCCATCGTCGCGCTGATGGCAGGTGTCAGCGACCTGCCCGTCCGCACCTTCTCCGTCGGTTTCAAGGAAGGTGCCTACAGCGAGCTTCGCTATGCCCGCGACATCGCCGAGCAGTTCCACACCAGCCATCATGAACTCGAGGTATCGGCCGATACCCTGATGGATCACCTGCCGGACCTGATCGGGTTCCGCGACGCGCCGGTGTCGGAACCATCCGACATTCCGATCTACCTGCTGTCGGTGGAGGCCGGGCGGACGGTGAAGATGGTGCTGACCGGCGAAGGGTCGGACGAGATCATCGCCGGCTATCCGAAACACCGCTACGAACGTTACGCCGCGCGCTACCACGCCATGATGCCCGATGCCCTGCACAAGGGGCTGATGCGCCCGCTGGTCAATGCCCTGCCCTATCGGTTCCGGCGGGTGGAGACCCTGTTCGACAGTCTGGATCACCCCGCGATGCACGACCGGGTTCCGCGACGGGTGGCTTGTCTGGGCCCCGCCGCGCAGGCCCGGGGTCCGTCGTGTCCGGCGCGGGGTCTGGCATTACCGCTCCGTATCACGTCACCACGGGCGCCATCGGTTCAAGCGCGCCCTATAGCTCGTCCGCCGGAGCGTCCGCCGGGGCGTCCGCCGGGGCGTCCGCCGGGGCGTCCGCGCCCAACGTCGACGATTTGCCCGTCGCCTCGCCCGTGTCGGGCTTTGCCGCGCC
>CAJYBQ010000289.1 GCA_913064755.1 uncultured Alphaproteobacteria bacterium | reverse complement strand
CCGCCTGAGGAGCTGAGGGGGGAACGCGGGCCCACCGGGCGGGAGCGTTGGGCTCTGCGGCGGCGGTCCGCCGGACCTCGGCGTGGGGCCGTGTGTCGAGAGTCTTGGGGAGTCCGTGCTCGTCTTCGAGTGAGGCCCGACGCGATCCGCGCTGGGCGCTCCGAAGATTGCGTCACGAGGCGGGCATCGATCCAGCCGGCATCGATCTCGGCTTCATGCGCAGAGCCGACAGGAAAGCGTTCGGATCGAACGTGGGGTGAGGGTTGCCGGGCGTGTCGTGGCAGGCAGTATGGCGCCAGTCCCCCCTTCTCGAGACCCGGGTGCACGACCTGTTCTCGGAATGATGGTTTCCGGCACGCGCTTTCGGAGTCGAACATCGGTGAAATCCAGCGCGACTTGCACAATTGCGGGAGTGTCCGAGACATGCAGGTTTTGCGGAACAAGTGAACGGCGGCTACGAGTCCAAGCTCTTGACTGCTTGGATCGCCGATTTCGCACATTCACAATCGTCATGAGGTCAGTGATCCAGGCCAAATCTGCCATTCACGTTGGCTGTGGACTTCGCATTTGTGTTCGTGGTTCCTGTCGTTCGCCGCAGATGTGTGATCCATGGCTCCACAAACGACCGTTATGCTGACACCGAAGCATGGTCAGCAGACTACAATCCGGCAGGTATGCCATGTGCTTCGGGGCGGATGGGTCATGGAATTTTGGAGACCGGAGCCTTTATACAGCCGTGATTAAGCACCAAATCAGGAGATATGCCCGTGCCTGTGCTTGACAGATTCATTCCCAAATTCCTGCTCGCATTGTCGGTTTTCCTGTTGTGCTGGGGGCTGCTGGGACTGGTGGAATATGTGCTCCCTAGTCTGAACATTGGGCTGCAAAACAGCAGGTTTCCCGATGGTCTTCAGTTCGCCCATTTCTTTGCAATCATGCTCACAGGGGCGATTTTTGTGGTTGGCTATCTTAGCAAGTGGCCCCATACGCCTTTCGCAACAATCACCATGTATGCCGTGTTGGCGACACTCTGTTTTGTTGAAGTTATGGACTTCGGAGCATTTGGAGGCGGGGCAACGGGTGTTCTGACAATGATGCTGGAGTATGCCATGTATGTCAGCCTTTCTATTTATTTGCTTCGGTCCAAGGCAATGCACCGCCACTTCGAGAACGCTTTGCATGCGAACAAGAAATAGGCTGTTGTGAAGGGCTGATCTGTGCTCGTTCCGCATATTGTTGCGTAAGTGCCGCGAACTTCTGATTTCCGACCTCTATCCAGAACTATGATAGATGCCCATCATCTTTCGCACATGCAGCGAATTGGCGCTTTGTGGACAGGTCGGCATGGTTCCGAAAAACCTTCGTTTCCCGGAATACCCGACGCTACCCGTATCCGGTATTCAGCCTGCCTTGCGGTTTCCCGCTTCAGGCCGCGCCTGACGCCACCGCCACTCCCCCTCAGATCCCCCGGGCGAGGTCCAGGAAGCGGCGTTCCATGTCGCGGTCCTCGCGGAACAGGCCGGTGAAGCGGGTGGTGATGCAGGACACGCCGGGCTTCTTGATGCCGCGGGTGGTCATGCACTGGTGGGCGGCGTCGATCATGATGGCGACGCCGCGCGGCTGCAGCACCTTCTCGAAGGTGGCCGCGATCTGCGCGGTCATGGTTTCCTGGGTCTGCAGGCGCTTGGCGTAGATTTCCACGACGCGGGCCAGCTTGCTGATGCCGACGACCTTGCCGTTGGGGAAATAGGCGACATGCGCCTTGCCGATGATCGGCACCATGTGGTGTTCGCAATGGGTCTCGATGCGGATGTCGCGCAGCATGACGATATCGTCATAGCCTTCCACGTCCTCGAAGGTGCGGCCCAGCACTTCCTCCGGATCCTCGTCGTAACCGGCGAAGAATTCCTCGTAGGCACGTGCAACGCGCTTCGGCGTGTCCAGCAGGCCTTCGCGGTCGGGGTTGTCCCCCGCCCATTCGATCAGCGTGCGAACGGCCGCCTCGGCCTGTTCACGGCTCGGACGGGTCTTGCCAGTGGCGGGATCATACTCCCGCCCTTCGGCCTCATGACCGGGTTCCGTCACCAGAGCATCCATGGGCCCGTCGTCCTTCCTCGTCCAGTCCGTGGGCCCGCACCGGGCCGCTCCGATCAACTGCAGTCACGTCTCATTACGCAAGCATGCTGCCTGTGGATCAATGTTGCAAACGACACGCGGCAAACATGCATGGTCGACTTGCATAAATATGGCGGCAGCGGCGTTTCGCAACTGCCAGTGCATGATTATTACTGACGGGCAGGGGGATGTCATCCGCGCTGGTCGCAGGGTTGCGTTGCCCGGATGGACGGTCGATAAGGGCCGTCACACGATCCCTCGCAGCGGACCAGAGCCATGACCCTGACCATCTACAATTCCTACGCCCGGAAGAAGGAAACCTTTGTCCCGGCGGATCCGGATTGCGTGACGATGTATGTCTGCGGCCCCACGGTCTACAACGATCCGCATATCGGCAACGCCCGCCCGGCGGTGGTGTTCGACGTGCTCTACCGGCTGCTGCGGCGGCTGTATCCGCATGTGCGATATGCTCGCAACATCACCGACGTCGAGGACAAGATCAACGACAAGGCCCGGGCCGAGGGCGTGCCGATCGACACCATCACCAACCGCTACATCGCCATCTATCGCGAGGACATGGCGGAACTGGGGGTGCTGCCGCCGGACGTGGAACCCCGGGTGACGGAGACCATGCCCGAGGTGATCGCCATGATCGCCGAACTGGTGGCGTCGGGAAACGCCTACGAGGTGGATGGCCACGTGCTGTTCCACGTCGGGTCCTTCCCCGACTACGGCCGCCTGTCCAACCGCAGCCGTGACGAGATGATCGCCGGTGCCCGGGTGGAGGTGGCGCCCTACAAGAAGGATCCGGCGGATTTCGTGCTGTGGAAGCCGTCGACGCCGGAGATGCCGGGCTGGGACAGCCCCTGGGGCCGGGGCCGACCCGGCTGGCACATCGAATGCTCCGCCATGGCCGAAACCCACCTGGGGCGCACCATCGACATCCACGCCGGTGGCCAGGACCTGATCTTCCCGCATCACGAGAACGAGATCGCGCAGAGCACCTGCGCCCATGGCGGGGAGCCGTTCGCCCGCTACTGGATGCACAATGCCATGCTGCGGGTCGGCGGCACCAAGATGTCGAAATCCATCGGCAACGTCATGCTGATCTCGGCGCTGCGGGCCGAATGGCCGGGGGAGGTGATCCGCTGGCTGCTGCTGTCGGGGCATTACCGCCACCCGCTGGATTTCTCGCCCGCCGGGCTGGAACAGGCGCAGAAGAACCTCGACCGGCTCTACGGCCTGCTGCGCGACACCATGGACGCGGCAGGGGCCGAACCGGCGGCGGACGATGCCGACGTCGCGGCCATCGTGCAGGCGCTGTCGGAAGACCTGAACACGCCCAAGGCCATCGCGGAGGTGTTCCGCATCGCCAAGGCGCTGGAGGGCGCGACGGGGGCCGAGCGGGCGCGGCTGCGGGCCGCCCTGATCGACGGGGCCGGGCTGCTCGGCCTGTTGCAGCGCGATCCGGAAGCATGGTTTGCCGCGCGGCAGAGCGCCAGCGGCGTCGATGCGGCGGAGATCGAGGGGCTGATCGCCGAACGGCAGGCGGCGCGCAAGGGCCGGGACTTCGCCCGCGCCGACGCCATCCGCGATGAGCTTGCCGGACGCGGCGTGGTGCTGGAAGACGGCGCCGGCGGCACCACCTGGCGTATCGAGGGGTAAGGCCGGTGGTGAGGCCGTTGTCACCTGCCCGCCGGACCCGGTGCGCGGCCGGGGCCGGGTTGCCCGGATGACCGCCGGCACCCTGTCATGGCGCCAGGCGATCCTGCCGCTGGCCATCGCGCAGACCGTTGTCTGGGCAGGGGTGTTCTACAGTTTCGCCGGGCTGCTGGCGCGGTGGGAAGCCGATCTCGGCTGGTCGAAGACGGATCTCTCGGCGGCGCTGACGCTGGCACTGATCGCCTCCGCCGTGCTTGCCCCCTTCGTCGGTCGGCTGATCGACCGGGGCTACGGGCGCTACCTGCTGACCTTCGGCCCGGTGCTGGCCGCGCTGCTGTTGCTGGTGCTGTCGCAGGTGCAGACCCAGGCGCAGTTCCTCGCCGTCTGGGTGCTGCTCGGCTGCACCATGGCGATGTCACTCTACGAGCCCTGCTTCGCCTTCATCACGCATCACTACGGGGCCGGTGCCAAGCGGCCGATCACGCTGATCTCCCTCGTGGCCGGGTTCGCGGGCACGGTGTCGTTCCCCACCGCCTTCGCGATTGCCGAATACGGCGGCTGGCGGCTCAGCATCACGGTGTTCGCGGGGCTGATCCTGCTCGTCACCGTGCCGCTGACCTGGCTGGCGACGGGACGGATAGAGCGGGCACTGCCTTTCGTTGCGCCGCCGCCGAAGCCGGTCGATGCGCCACGGCCCGTCCGCCTGGTCGCGCGGCCGACGTTCTGGTTCATCGCCATTGCCTTCGCCGCGATCACCATGAACCACGGCATGCTGATCAATCACCTGATGCCGCTGTTGCAGGAACAGGCACTGCCGCCGGAAACGGTTGTGCTGGCCGCATCCATGGTGGGGCCGATGCAGGTCGCCGGTCGGCTGGCCATGATGGCGGCGGAACGCCATATCTCCATGGTGCGCATCACGTCCTTCGCCTTCGGGTCGATGGCGGTGGCGGCGCTGGCCCTGCTGGGCACGGCGGCGGCCCCGATGCTGATCGTGGTCTTCGTGGTGCTGCAGGGCGCGGGGGTCGGCGTCAATTCGATCACCCGGCCCGTGGTCACGGCGGAACTGCTGGGTCGGGAAGGCTTCGGCGCCATATCCGGCACCATTGCCGCCGTCACCATGTCCAGCTATGCCATCGCGCCGCTCGCCGCCGCCTGGTTCTGGGGACTTGGCGGCTATGACGTGATGATCTGGGCCTGCTTCCTGCTGGCCTTCGTCGCCACCGTCTCCATTCCCCTGGCGGCCCTGCGTCGGAAAGGCCGGACTGACTGACGGGGGGCAAGGGGACGAGCAGCCGCCAAATCGACGACCGCGAGGGGGCCCCCTGTCCGGACGGATACTTCAGGCCCGGGGGCCGGAGCGCAACCAGCGGGTGGGACAAGGCCAACAGACGAGATCGTTGTGGAAGCAGCGGTTGGTACGCACGGCGCGCGCGACGGCCTCGACGGCTTTCAC
>CAJYBQ010000288.1 GCA_913064755.1 uncultured Alphaproteobacteria bacterium | reverse complement strand
CTCCGTGGCCTATAGTGCGGACGCGCGGACGCCCGTGCTCCGCCAGCACGAGGAAATGCGGGACACGTACGGGGACAGCAGATTAGTCTGGACCACCGGCCCCGACGCTCGCGGCCCGGTACGAATAGACAGCGCCGTGGACAGGGAGATGTTGAAGGGCTTCGACCGCTGGCGCGAGATCCGGACCGAGAGCACACGACGGTGTGCCAACGGCCTGCCGGCCAACAATGCGCTGCTCTGGGGCGCGCGGGGCATGGGCAAGAGTTCACTGGTCAAGGCCGCGCATGCCGAGGTGAACAAGGAGGTCGGCGGCAAGCTGGTCCTGATCGAGATCCATCGCGAGGACATCGATTCCCTGCCCCGGCTGCTGCACCTGCTGCGCCCGCGGCCGGACCAGCGCTTCATCCTGTTCTGCGACGACCTGTCCTTCGACACCGACGATACCAGCTACAAGTCGCTGAAGGCCGTGCTGGAAGGCGGCCTGGAGGGGCGACCCGACAACGTCATCTTCTACGCAACGTCGAACCGCCGCCACCTGATGCCGCGCGACATGCTGGAGAATGAACGGGCCACCGCCATCAACCCCGGCGAGGCGGTCGAGGAAAAGGTCTCCCTGTCCGACCGCTTCGGCCTCTGGCTCGGCTTCCATACCTGCAGCCAGCAGGAATACCTGGCCATGGTGAACGGCTATTGCGCCGCCTACGGGCTGGAAGTCGATCCCGAGACCCTGCGCCTGGAATCGGTCGAATGGGCAACGACACGCGGCGCGCGGTCAGGCCGGGTTGCCTGGCAGTACATCCAGGATCTGGCGGGCCGCCTCGGCAAGCCGCTGGTCTGAGGCGGGACGGTCGACAGCGTTGTCCTGTCCGGTGGTGTCACCGGACCGGCACCGTTCCATCCGGTGACATGCCGCGCTAACCCAGCGCCTGCGGCGGGTTGCCGCCAAGGGTCCGGATCGGGTCGATGGCCTTCCGACCCTGGCGTATCTCGAAGTGCAGCTGTGCGGGATCAACGCCTCCCGTCGTACCGACCGTGGCGATGACCTGGCCCTTTGAGACCGTGTCGCCACGGTTCACCCCCACCCGTTCCAGGTGCGCATAAGCCGTGGTCAGCCCGCCGGAATGGCGGATCAGCACCAGGTTGCCGAAACCCTTCAGTTCGTTGCCGGCATAGACCACCGTGCCGCCGTTCATGGCCCGCACCGGCGTGCCACGCGGGGCGGCGATGTTGATGCCGTCGTTGTGCAGCCCGCCCGGCTTGGCACCGAAGCGGGAGACGACGCGACCGGCAACGGGCCAGACCATGCCCCCTGCCCCGAACGTGGCGGGCGAGGCCGGTTGCACCGCGACGGGACGATTGTCGGCGGCACGGTTCCCGGGCCGTGCCGAGGGAGCAGGCCGTGCAGGCTGGTCGGCCCGCGCCACCCGATCCGACGGGCGTGGCGGCGGCAGCGGCATGGTCTCCTGGTTGCCGCTGCCCTGCCGGGCGACCCGTGTCGGCGCGGCGCGGCCATTTCCGCCGCCGGGGATCTTCAGTATCTGGTCGGGGAACAGGCGATAGGGTTCGACCAGTCCGTTCAGCCGCGCCACGTCGAAACGCCCGACACCGTAGAGTTCGGAGATGGAGGTCAGGCTCTCTCCGCGCCGCACCCGGTGCAACCGCAGGTCGGGCACCCGCAAACGCTGCCCGACCGCCAGCGTGTAAGGTGCCTTCAGCCCGTTGGCGCGGATCAGGTCACGCACGGGCACGCCGGTCCGGCGGGCGATGGCATAGGCGGTGTCACCGCGATTGACCTGGACGGTCGCGCCCGTGAAACCGCTGCGATCCTCCACCGGCGCGGGCGTGCTGCGCGGCCCGCAGGCAGCGAGCAGCAGGGTCAGCATGAAAGTCAGCAGAAGGCTACGCAACATGCCGCCAGAGTAGGAATCATGCCTCCCCCGGGCAAGCCATCGAAGCCCGTCGGCATGCTGTCGGTGGATGCCCGGCCGTTTCAAGGTTCGGTGCGTGGTTCGTTCGGCACGCCGTCACACAGCGGCACGAAACGCACGGGCAACAGGTTCTCCCGTGTTGAGCTGCCGTCGGCCTGCCGCGTCACCCGGATCAGCATCTGGTCCGCGCCGCTGCGCCCCACGGGCACGATCAGGATACCGCCCGGCGAAAGCTGTTCGACAAGCGCGTTCGGCACTTCGCCAAAGGCTGCCGCCGTGACGATGATGCGGTCGAACGGGGCCTGCGCGGGCCAGCCACGGGTGCCGTCCCCCAGGTGGGCGATGATATTGCTGTACCCCAGGCGGGAAAACAGCGCCGTGGCATCGCGGTACAGCGTGCGATGGCGTTCGATGGTGTAGATGCGCCGGCAGAGCATCGCCAGGACCGCCGCCTGGTAGCCAGAGCCGGTCCCGATCTCCAGCACCTTGGCACGCGGGAACAGGCTCAGGGCCTCCGTCATGAAGGCCACGACATAGGGCTGGCTGATGGTCTGCCCCTGCTTGATCGGCAGCGGCATGTTCTCGTAGGCCTGATGGCGGAAGTTGGCATCGACGAACTGTTCGCGCGGCACCTTCTCGATCGCGCTCAGAACCTGCGAATCGGTGATGCCCTCCCGCCGCAGCTGCATCAGCAGCCGGATCTTGCGTACATCATCCGTCATGCTGCCAATCCGTCATCACGGCATTCAGTCCTGGAAGACGCGCCCGAGCGGATCCAGCGCATCGCGGTCCGTCAGGTTCAGGCTGATCGGCGTCACCGAGATGCCTCCGCGCCAGATGGTACCGATATCGGTCCCGGCTGGCGGCAGGGCCTTCTGGCGGCGCATGCCGATCCAGTAATAGGGTATGTTGCGCCCGTCCATGCGCGCATCGATCGTCACGTCGGCCTGGTCGCGGCGGCCATGCGGCACCACGTGCACGCCATTGACCTCGTCGGGTTCCACGTCCGGGTAGTTCACGTTGATCAGGACATCCTTCGGCCAGCCGTTCTCCAGCAGGCGTCGCACGATGCCCGGCGCATGCCGGATGGCCGTCTGCCAGCGGATCACCTGGTCGGCATAGCCGATCTGGCTCATGGCAATGGACGGAACGCCGAGCAGGGTGCCCTCCATCGCCGCCGCGACCGTCCCCGAATAGGTGATGTCCTCGGCAATGTTGGCACCGCGGTTGACCCCGGACAGGATCAGGTCCGGTCGCCCGTCCATCACCTGCCGCACGGCCATCATCACGCAGTCGGTTGGGGTGCCGCCAACGGCGAAGCGCCGCTCGCCATGCTTGTGCAGCCGCAGCGGGTTGGTCAGGCTGAGGGACCTTCCGGCACCGCTCTGTTCCTGCTGCGGCGCGACAACCCAGACGTCATCCGACAGTTCCTGCGCGATCTTCTCCATGGCCGCGAGGCCCGGGGCGTCGATACCGTCGTCGTTGGTCAGCAGAATACGCATGTGGTGTCAGCCCTTCACAGCTTCGATGACTTCAAGTCCGCCCATGTAGGGGCGCAGCACGTCGGGCACGACGATGGAACCATCGGCCTGCTGGGAGTTCTCCAGCACCGCGAGCACCGCGCGGCCAACGGCCAGTCCGCACCCGGTCCGCGCGTGGACGAACCGGGCCTCCTTCCCCCCCCCCGGCGGGTAGCGTGCGCTCATCCGCCGGGCCTGGAAATCGAGGCAGTTGGAACAGGAGGAAATCTCCCGATACCGCCCCTGCCCCGGCAGCCAGACCTCCAGGTCGTAGGTCTTGGTGGCGGTGAAGCCCATGTCGCCGCTGCACAGCTTCATGACGCGATAGGCGAGGCCGAGGCGTTGCAGCAGTGCCTCAGCACATTCGGTCATGCGCTCCAGTTCCGCCGCGGAGCTCTCCGCATCGGTGACGACCACCATCTCCACCTTCATGAACTGGTGCTGGCGGATCATGCCGCGGGTGTCCCGGCCCGCCGACCCGGCTTCGGATCGGAAACAGGGGGTCAGCGCCGTCATCCGGCGGGGCAACGCCGCTGCATCCAGTATCTGTTCGCGCACCATGTTGGTCAGCGGCACCTCCGACGTCGGCACCAGCCAGAAACCGTTGTCGGTGTGAAACAGGTCCTCGGCGAACTTGGGCAACTGGCCGGTGCCGAACACCGCCTCGTCGCGCACCAGCAGCGGCCCGTTGCTCCATCGGGTCAGGAATTCGGCATCGTGCAGACCGTCGCGCACCATGATGTGCGCCAGTCCCAGCGCCAGCGCCTGGTCCGTTCCGGGCCGGACCTGCAGCCAGCAGTCCGCGCGCCGCGCGAATGTCGTCGGACGCGGATCGACAACGATCATCCTGGCGCCGTTGCGCAGGCCCTTCTGGATCTCGACGGAACGCGCCAGCCAGCTGGTTGCGGGATTGTGCCCCCACAGCAGCACGCAGTCCGTATTGGCGAAGTCGGGCGTGCCGATGTCGTGACCGGTGGTGAACTTCGCGGCCACGTCCTTGCGCCAGTTGCAGATTTCCGTGCCGTAGATCGTGTTGGGACTGCCGAAGGCCCGGATGAAACGCGCGATTCAGGCGATCCCGTCGGAAATGTGGGTGCCGCTGGGCGTCGTGACACCGAAGGCCACCTGTTCCGCGCCGTGGTCACGGCTGATCTCGCCCATGCGCCGCGCGATTTCGTCCAGCGCGGTGTCCCAGGATATCCGCTCCCATTCCGTCCTGCCCGCCCCCTTCGGCGTGGTCCGGCGCATCGGGTGGGTCAGGCGATCGGCGTGGTAGACCTGTTCCGGGGCCGCCCGTCCCTTCGGGCACAGCTTCGCCCCCGTCGGGTGGTCGGGCAAGGGTTCTATGCCTGTCAGGCGGCCATCCTCGACGACTGCGGTGCAGCCGCAACGGGAACGGCACTGGGCGCAGAACGCCGGGATGCGCTTGGTGTCGGTCATCGGTCGCTTGTGCTCCGGCTCGGGGTGTTCCGTTCAAGGCTCGTCGGGATATTCCCTGGCGGTCGTCTGTTGCGCAATCACCAGTCCCGCGGCCCCGGCCGCGGCGTGGCCACCGTGACCGAGCCCCCGGGGGGCCACGGCGGGCGCGAGAACGCGGGGCTCGCCCATCGGCTGTGGGCGCGCTTCGGCGTGGCCCGCGGGGACGCCGTGCTGTGCCCGAGCGGGCGCGTGCGCGCCGACCTGCTCGCCGAGTCTGGCGGCGGCGCGACGCGCGTGCACGCCTGCCCGTGGGGCGTGGACCTCCCCCCGACCTCCGAGCCCGACGAGCGCGCCACCCTGCGCCAGGCGCCCGGGCTCGGCGGCGTGCCCCACGCC
>CAJYBQ010000287.1 GCA_913064755.1 uncultured Alphaproteobacteria bacterium | reverse complement strand
TGACTCGCGGAGTACACCGGGGTCACGTGGGCTGCGGGCAGGCTTGGATGGATCGGGATATCATCGACCAACAGTACGCGTCCGGTCATAGGATAAACTCCATGCAGTCAGCCGATGTGCTGACTCACGGTTTCGAGAAAATGCTTCACAGTGATGGGCTTAGAGATATATCCCTCACAGCCGCCGCGACGGATCCGTTCCTCATCGCCGCGCATCGCGAGCGCCGTGATCGCGATAATCGGGATATCGCGGAGCGACTCTTTCTCCTTGATCCACTTCGTGACTTCCAGGCCGTTAACTTCCGGCAGTTGAATGTCCATCAGGATAAGGTCCGGCCGATCCGCTTCCGCAATAGCCATCGCGGCCCGGCCATCGTTCGTTGACAGGGTGCGATAACCGCTGCCTTCGAGAACATCGTTGAAAAGCTTCATATTCAACGGGTTGTCCTCAACGATCAGTATGGTCTTGCGAGGGTCATTGCTGAGGTTGTCTGACATGAGTGCTGAGATACCCTCCGACGTGTTAAAGCTAGGCTAAGAGATATATGGTTAACGAAACGTAATCGCGCCATTTTGAGCCATTCTTGAGGCAGCGACGCCGGCAGGCTTGGGCTTTGACCCTTGCGCTCCCGCCGATGATCGGCGATAACCCCGGCCTTCGCGGACGGCCCCATCGTCTAGCGGTCTAGGACGTCGGCCTCTCACGCCGAAAACACGGGTTCGAGTCCCGTTGGGGTCACCAATCCTGAAATTCTGAATACCGTTCAGGCGACCGGGGCCACGGCGCAGCCATGCGCGCCGCCGCCGCGCGCTGCTTCGCGCCCGCCCCCGGCCTTGTCTTCAACCGCAAGCACGCCTGTCCGGCGTCGGCGCCAGGCATCGCCGCAGCAATGCCTGGCTTAATCTCCGATGCAGCGTCGCGTCTGTCGCCCGCGCCGCCGCCTACCCGCCGGGACTCGGCGCCGGTTGGCGGGACCGACCGAACCAGGCGATTGCGATCGCCGGAACAGCCAGACAGAGGGCGATGATGTTCAGCGTCGCGTGCTCGTAGCCGACAAGGTCGCCGCCCGGCAGCATCATAATGACGCCGGCGGCCGCCAATAGCCCGCGGCATAGCCAGCCGAGCGGACCATGGACATTCAATCTGCCGATGCCGACCAGATAGCCTTGCAGCGCTCCTGCGAGCAGGATCACGCCGACGACGGCCGCGCCGAAGGTGATCGCGACTTCGGAGAACTCGCCACGGCCGATCAGCGCCGGATTCAGAACGAAGAAGAACGGCACGAAGTAGATGATGCTGCCAAGCCGCCTCGCCTACCGACCGGATCGCATCGGATTGGAATGGGCGACGGTCGCGGCGGCGAACGCCGCCAGCGCCACTGGCGGCGTAATGAACGACAGCATGCCCCAGTAGAGCATGAACATGTGCACTGCCATGGGGTTGAGACCGGACTGGGTCAGTGCCGGTGCCAGGGTGATCGCCAGGATGATGTAGGCAACCGTGACGGTGACACCGATACCCATGATGAAGCTGGCAAGCGCGCCCATGATCAGCAACAGGATGACATTGCCGTCCGCCATGGACAGCAACTCGCTGGCCAGGGTGGATACCTTGCCGGTCAGGGACAGGGCACCGACGATCATGCCGATACCCGCCAGGATCGCCGCAAGTTCGGCAAACAGCCGCCCGACACCGACGATGAAGGTGGCGACGTTCGACCACTTCCAGCGGGTGGTTGCATTGATCTGGTTGATCGCGATCAGCAGCACGGTCGCGTAATAGGGGGCCAGGGCCTCCTGCTGCAGTTGCAGCAGCATGTAGACCAGCAGGGCGAAGACAAAGACGTAATGCCAGCCCTCACGCAGCGTGTCGCGCACCTTCGGCAGTTCGACCTTCGGCAATCCCTTCAGCCCGTGTCGCGCGGCATAGGAATCGATCTGCATGAACAGGCCGAAGAAATACAGGAACGACGGGATCGCCGCCGCGATGATGATCTCCGAATAGGGCACGTTGAGGTAGATCGCCATGATGAAGGCGGTCGCGCCCATGATCGGAGGCATCAGCACGCCACCGGTAGACGCGCATGCCTCCACACCCGCCGCGTAATGGGCCTTGAACCCGGTACGCTTCATGGCCGGGATCGACAGGGCACCCGTGGTCATGACGTTGGTGATGACGCTGCCGCTCATGGAGCCCATCAGGCCCGACGAGAAGATGGCAACCTTGGCCGGGCCGCCCCGGACATGACCGAGCAGGGCAAAGGCAAGGTTCAGGAAGAACTTGCCGCCACCCGTGTGCTGCAACGCGACACCGAACATCAGGAAGCCGATGACCAGGTTGGCGAAGGCACGGAACGGGATGCCGAGAATCGATTCGGACGAGATCGCGTGATAGCCGAACGTGTTGCCGAAGGATTCGTTCTCGAACGTTTCCAGCGGATCGGGCAGGAATTCGCCGTATGTCGGATACAGCGAGAAGATCAGCACGATCAGGAAGACCACGAAACCGGCAGAGCGACGCGTCGCCTCCAGCACCAGTGCCCAGAGGATGCCACCGGCAATCTGGATATGCGCAGGCGCGCCGTATTCCCAGCCGAGATTGACGATATCGAGGGCGTAATAGAACAGGTAGGCGTTCACCGCGACGGAGGCGATGATCAACAGCAGGTCCAGTCCGAACAGCGCGCGATCAGTACCGGTCGGGTCACCGGGACGCGTCGGCCGAATGGGAAAGACAAGCAGGCACAGCGGCAGCAGCAGCGCCAGCAGTGCAAAGAAATACTGTGTATCGATCGGCACGTAGCCGAAGGTGTGACCCAGGTTGAAGAGCTTGTAGACAGACATCGCCACGGTCACGGTGGTGATGATCATAAGCAGGGTACGCCAGAAAGGCGAAAGTGGCCGATACCGGGACTCGGTATCGGCCACTTCCATCTTCTGACCGGCGATTCCGACCGGGCCCGTATCGGGTCCGGCCGGAGCCTCACCAGTGGTCTGGTTCACGGATGACCGACCGTCACTCGAAGACGACGGGCATGCCGGCGGCGGCAAGCGCCTTGGCACGCATCGGCAGCCACTTGGCCGAGATATCTTCCTTGCTCATGCCGGAGATATCGCCCAGGGACTTCCAGGTATCCATGATGATCTGCTGACGCTTGATCAGCATCGCGTTGTTCTTCTCGGCAGCATCGGTCCAGACGCCGGCTTCCTTGAAGTACTTCACGGCACCTTCATGGTAGGGCATGCCCCAGACGAGGGTCTGGTTGGCAAGGGCCCAGCCTGCTGCGCCCGGCGCGGCATCCTTGAAGTTGTCGAGCTGGTCGATGATGGCCTTGGTCAGCGCATAGACCTCATCCGTGCTCTGGGTCACGTTGGTCACCAGGATCGGGTACGGATAGACGTAACCGGCGAACGGCTTTTCCTTGGAGATATCAGCACCGCGGGTCGCGACATGCTGCAGGCCCACCGGATGGGCCTTGTTCAGACGTTCCCAGCCGGCCTTGTCGTCGGCGGGCAGTTCCGGCCAGTGAATCCCGCGCGGGCTGGCGGCGAGCCGCTGTGCATGCGGGGTGATCGTGGACATGAACGCGGCGTCCGACTGGCCGTTGATGATCGCATCGACGGATGCCTTGAAGCCCGAAACCTCGACCTTCTGGACATCGTCCCAGGTCAGCCCGGCAAATGCCAGGTTGGCCGCGGTGTTCCAGTTCAGCGCATCGCCGGCAACGACCCACGAAACGCGCTTGCCCTTGATGTCGGCCATCGTCTTGATGCCGGCATCCTTGGCGGTCGCCAGGCCCAGGTTGTTCTCGCCGACCGCGGTCAGCACCACGCGCAGCGGCTGCGGACCCCATTCATTGGAGGCGAACAGGAACGTGCCTTCCTGGCCGAAGAATGCCGCGATACCGCAGGCACAGTAATCGGCATTGCCATCACGCAGCGGGGCCATGCGGGAAACGTCGTTCTTGCCCGGAATGACGCGCATCTTGGTGCCATAGGCAGACTTCAGCGCATTGCCGATGGCCACGGACTGGGCATAGCCAGACGCGGTGGTCCCATAGGCGGTCCAGGTCATCTTTTCCGGCAGGCCGTCGGCAGCCACTGCGGCGGATGCAGCAAAGGCCAGCGCACCGGCAAATGCCGTCGCTTTCACAAAGGTCTTCATAAATTCCTCCCTGTCATGGCCGGTCCGGAAACCCATTGAACTGGAGCCGGCCAACCTGCCGCGCATATTGCCCAAGCCCGCACCGCTTGAAAAGCCCCCCACTTGCGAACGATCTCTTGGACTGAACGGTACGGGGCCTCGCCGCGGCGTTTCTCGGGGGTGGGCAATGTCGCGCGATGACTGGTATGTTTCAGTTACGACACGCACCACGGCGGCAGCGTTGCCGCGGGGCCGCCAACTGCCGACCAAGGGGACGAACCGCTTGAAATCACTTCTGTGTCGCATCGGCTCGAGACCGCCAGGCAGGGTGCCCGGCCTGGCGGCGGTGCTGGCATTGGCGACCGTCTTCGTGGTCGCGAGCATCGGTACGGCCCCGCCCGCCGCGGCCGCCGACGCGCCGGCCTGCGAAGTGGACCGCCCGCTGGTGCTGGCCGACCTGCCCTGGGCGTCGAACGCGTTTCACGTGGCACTGGTCAGACGCATTCTCGGTTCCGGCTACGGCTGCCGGACCAGCACCCGCGACGGCCCGACACTGCGGCTGTTCGCCGACATGGTCGCCGGGCGGGTCGATATCACCATGGAGGTCTGGAAGGACAATTTCCCGGCCAGGTGGGACCGGGCCGCCAAGGCCGGGAAGGTGGTTGAGGTCGGGGTGAATTTCCCCGATGCCAGCCAGGGATGGTACGTGCCGGCCTGGCTGGTGCGCGGCGACGCGGCGCTGGCGCCCGACCTGGAATCCGTCACCGACCTGCGCCGCTACAAGCACCTGTTCAGTGATCCCGAGCACCGTGACAGGGGCCGGTTCTACAATTGCAGCCAGGGCTGGGCCTGCGAGGCGGTGAACACCCGCAAGCTGCAGGCCTACGGGCTGGACCGGGCCTTCACCAACTTCCGCCCCGCCGACGGTGCCGCGCTGGCCGACGCGATCGGCGACAACTATCGGCGTGGCAAGCCGTTCGTGGCCTATTACTGGTCGCCGACCTGGGTTCTGGGCGCCTATGACCTGGTGGCGCTGGCCGAACCGCCCCCTGCCCCCGCCATCCGGCCCGCCCCGATTGGCACCCGGCGCCCGGAGGCCGCCACCGCGCACCCCCCGCCCCTCTGCGC
>CAJYBQ010000286.1 GCA_913064755.1 uncultured Alphaproteobacteria bacterium | reverse complement strand
TCGATGTGCGAGCGCGGGAGTACCTGGAGGGCTACGACCAAGAACGCTTCGATCGTCATCTCGACTGGGTGATCGACGCAGTGTTGCCCGAGGTCGCCCGTCGCTACACGGTCTCGCTCGAACGAGAAGAGCTGGCGGTCGCGGGCTTCAGCAACGGCGGCGCGTTCGCCGCCGCCGCTGGTCTCCGCCGGGCGGATGTGTTCGGCATGGCGCTGGCCCTGTGCGACGGCGTGCCCCCCGCGGGCGGGCCCCCCGTGCGGCCGTCACGGGGGTCAGGCCCGGGACCGCGACTTCGTTGACCGAACGGCCGCCATGGGCCGAACTGGCGTTCATCTGGTCCTTGAGATCCGCCGTCACCATGTTGACCACGAACTCCCCCGTGTCACGCACGTTGGCCGCCGTGTCCTTCACATCGCCTTCCGGATGCGGACCGTTGCAGCCGAACAGGACGGTCGGCGGGAAATCGGTGATGGCGTTGAAATAGCTGAAGGGTGCCAGGTTCATGGTGCCGTCGCGCGACAGGGTCGAGACCCAGCCGATCGGGCGCGGGGCCACCAGGGCCTTGAACGGGTTGTGTTTCAGTCCGTGCGGCTGGTCGGCGCGATAATACATTCTGATCGTCCCCTCTTGCTGGATATCCCGTTCAGCTAGCGCATTGCGCGCGGAAATGAAATCCACGGCGCATCGGCTCTGCGGGCCACCGGTTGCCTTTCGGCGCTGGCGGGATGCAATTTTCTCTGTTGCTGGCCGCGATCAGCGTTTATGAAAAGAGCATGAGCAGGCAATTGGAACAGCGACGACGCAGCAGCTGACGTACCGGGTGGGCAACCTGGTGCGTGCGGCAGCCTGTTGCCCGTCTTGTCTCCCAGATTGAACGAAGTTGCCTCATCATGTTCCGGATTTCCCCCATGGACGCCGACAATGCGTCCGAATTCCCCGCCATCCTCGATATCTGTTTCGGCACCGACAGGCAGTCCAAGATCGCCTATCGCTTTCGCGACGGGGTGCCGCCGTGCGACCGCTTCTGCCTGGTGGCGCATGCCTTCGGGGAACTGATCGGCGGCATCCAGTACTGGCCCTGCCGGGTGAATGGTGTCGATGCCCGCCTGCTGGGGCCGATCGCGGTGCTGCCGGCATGGCGCGGGCGCGGCGCGGCGCGGGCGCTGGTGAACCAGAGCCTCGACATGGTGGCGGAGGCCGGTGTCGACCTGGTGGTGCTGATCGGTGACGCCGCGCTCTATCGCCAGTACGGCTTCATTCCCGCCTCGGCCCAGGGCCTGTTCATCGCGGACGAGAACCCCGAGCGGGTGCAGATCCGGCCCCTGACGCCCGCGGGGGCGGCCGCGTCCGGCGAAGTGGCCGTGGCCGGGAAGGTTCCGGCCTGAAGCCACCTGGCCTGTCGCTGTTCAGATCGGCACCCCGTCACGCAGCGCAAGGGTTCGGAACCGGGTCCCGTCAGGCCTGGCGCGGGGCGACGCCGAGTTCATCCAGCCTGGTGCGGAAGCTCAACAGGTCGGCCCAGGCCTGCCGTTTCAGGGCCGGCTGGCGCAACAGGTAGGCGGGGTGGAACATGGGCAGCGCCGGGATCGGGCCACCCTTTGCCGGATAATCGCGCCAGCGTCCCCGCTCCCGCGTGATTCGGGCATCGAAGTCGAACAGCGCGCTCAGGGCCGATCCACCGGTCAGCAGCAGGGCCTTCGGGGCCACCAGTTCGATGTGGCGGACCAGGAACGGCAGCATCGCCGTGACTTCCGCGGGCGTGGGCTTGCGGTTGCCGGGGGGGCGCCAGAGCACCGTGTTGGTGATGTAGACCGATTGCCGGTCCAGTCCGATGGCAGCCAGCATCCGGTCGAGCAACTTGCCGGATTCGCCCACGAAGGGTCTGCCGATGCGGTCCTCGTCTCGCCCCGGTGCCTCACCGATCAGCATCACGTCGGCGTCGGGGTTGCCATCGGCAAAGACCAGCTGCGTCGCCGTTTCCCGGATGGCCAGGCCCCGGAAGCCGTCCAGTGCCTGCCGCAGGGCGGCCAGGTCGGCACATTGCGCGGCGAGTTGCTGTGCCGTGACCGCCGCCTGCCGTTCGGACACCACGGCATCCGGTTCCGCGCGCACGGCCTGTCGGGCCGGTGCCGCTGTCGCCTTCGGCGCCTGCGCCCGGGCCGATTGCCGAAGCGGCGCCGGGTCGGCGGATTCGGTGGTGACCGGGTCGGGTTCCGCGGGTGGTTTCAGGTGGTCGGTCGGCTCCGAACCGATGGCGATGTCCAGCCCTGCGTCCACCAGAAAGGCGAGGGCGGCCAGATCGGCATCAAACTGACTTGTGCTGTTGTTCATTCTTTCAATATACCGCGAATGGGCGTCGCTTGAATTTGTTACATACACAAGTAGGCTGATCTGCGATGCACGGGCCACCGTATCGGCCCCGTGCGCTCAGGATCGGACAGGGACAAGGCCGGTCTGATATCAAGCCTGTCGGGACAGGAATGGGGAGTTTGTCATGGAACGCGAGTTTATGGAGTACGACGTCGTGGTTGTCGGCGGTGGTCCGTCGGGCCTTTCGTCAGCGATCCGGCTGAAACAGCTCGCGGAAAAGGCGGGGACGGAGATCAACGTCTGCGTGCTGGAAAAGGGCTCCGAGATCGGGGCGCATATCCTTTCCGGCGCGGTGATGGACCCGCGGGCGATGAACGAACTGTTCCCGGACTGGAAGGAACGGGGCGCGCCGCTGAACGTGCCGGTGACGGGCGAGAAATTCTGGATGCTGACGGAGCCGAGCCACATCTCGGTGCCCGCGAAGCTGCTGCCGCCGCCGATGCAGAACCATGGCAACTACATCGTCAGCCTGGGCAACGTCTGCCGCTGGCTGGGCGAACAGGCCGAGGCGCTGGGTGTCGAGATCTATCCCGGCTTCGCCGCTGCGGAGGTGCTGTATCACGAGGACGGGTCGGTGAAGGGCGTTGCCACCGGCGACATGGGCATTTCCCGCAGCGGGGAGAAGAAGGACAGCTATACCCCCGGCATCGAACTGCACGCGAAGTACACGTTCTTCGCCGAAGGCTGTCGCGGGTCGCTGACCAAGACACTGATGGAGCGTTTCGACCTGCAGGAAAGCTGCGAGCCGCAGACCTATGGCATCGGCATCAAGGAACTGTGGGAGATCCGCCCCGAGATGCACCAGGAAGGCCTGGTGCTGCACACGGCTGGCTGGCCGCTGGACCGTGGCACCTACGGCGGTTCGTTCCTGTACCACCTGGAGGACAACCAGGTCGCCGTCGGCTACGTCATCGGGCTGGACTACAAGAACCCCTACCTGTCGCCCTTCGACGAGTTCCAGCGCTACAAGAACCACCCCGACATCCGCCCGTTCTTCGAAGGCGGCAAGCGCATTTCCTACGGTGCCCGCGCCCTGAACGAGGGCGGGCTGCAATGCGTGCCGGACCTGGCGTTCCCCGGCGGCGCGCTGATCGGCTGTGCCGCGGGCTTCATGAACGTGCCGAAGATCAAGGGCAGCCACAATGCCATCAAGACCGGCATGATGGCCGCCGACGCGGCCTATGACGCGCTGATGGCGGCGGGTGAAGGCGGCGAGGCGGAGAAGGTGCTTGCCGCCTACCCGGCAGCCTACGAGGACAGCTGGGTCCACAAGGAACTCTACCAGGCGCGCAACGTGCGCCCGGCATTCGCCAAGTGGGGCCTGATCGGCGGCACGCTGTACACGGGCATCGAGCAGATGCTTTTCCGTGGCAATGTCCCCTGGACCTTCAAGCATGGTCACAAGGACAACGAGGCGCTGGTGAAGAAGGACCAGGCCAAGCCGATCGACTATCCGAAGCCGGACGGCGAGGTGTCGTTCGACAAGCTGTCGTCGGTGTTCCTGTCCAGCACCAATCACGAGGAAGACCAGCCGATCCACCTGACCCTGAAGGATGCCAGCGTGCCGGTGGAACACAACCTGGCGCTCTACGACGCGCCGGAACAGCGGTTCTGCCCGGCGGGGGTCTACGAGATCATGCGTGACGACGACGGGTCCAACCCGCGGCTGCAGATCAACGCCCAGAACTGCGTCCACTGCAAGACCTGCGATATCAAGGACGTGACGCAGAACAGCAACCGGGTCCCGCCGGACGGCGGCGGCGGCCCGAACGATCCGAACATGTAGTCTGCCGGGCATTCGCCCGCACCAGGCTGTCGAACCGGGCGCGGGCCATGGATCACTTCCATGGCCCGTTCCCGTTTCAGGGCTGTCCGGTGTCAGGACGGGTCCGCTTGTCGCCTTGCGGAAAGCGCGCGGCGAAGCCTTCCGGTGGCAGGCGGGCGACATTCGCGACCTGGCTCACCGTGTGATAGGTGCCGCAGAGTGCCATCACCTCCAGTTGCTGCGCCACCGTCCAGCCGTCGCGGAATGCCGCCAGCAGATCGTCCGGCAGGGTGCCGACCCGGCCGAGGGCGTCGACGACCGCCAGCAAGGTGCCTTCCCGGTCGTTCCAGCAGGGCGCACCCGCTGCGCCGGTCTCCGTCGCGGCGACCTGGTCGGGGGTGAATCCGGCGGCTTCCGCAAAGACGGCGACATGCACCCCCCATTCGTATTCGCAGCGCCAGCATGCCGTGACCCGCAGGATCACGATCTCCCGCTCCCGCAGCGGCAGGGGGCTTTCCGGGTCCAGCAGGTTCGGCACGCCCTTGCGCAGGAACCTGGTGCTGTTGGCGAAGGTCCGGAACAGGCTCAGCAACTGTCCCTGCACACGGGGGAAGGCGTCCAGCAAGGCGGCGGCGTCCTGGTCGAAGGGCGGTTCTACGGGGGCGAGAATGTTGGTCATGGTCCTGATGTTCCTGTCTTGCTACAAAATGCGTAGAGGCATGTTAGCTACGGAATTTGTAGCGTCAAGGAGGTGCGCGTGAGCTTTGGACCCGTGCGTGGATCGACCACCGGTCGCCCGATCATGGTGCTGTTCGATATTCTCGGGAAACGCTGGAGCCTGCGGATCCTCTGGGAACTGCGACAGGGGCCATTGACCTTCCGGGCCTTGCGTGATGCCTGCGACGGCGTATCGCCGACCGTGCTGAACACGCGGCTGAAGGCGTTGCGTGACCTCGGCCTGGTGGACCTGGGTCCGAACGGCTACCTGCGCACAGCCGACGGCGAGGACCTGGGGGAGCGCCTGGCCGACCTGGACCGCTGGGCCAATTCCTGGGCCGAACGCACCGCGACGGACGGCGCAACGGGGAACTGAATTCCCGCCGGATCAGGACGGGGCCCGCAGGGCGCCGAAATGCGCCTT
>CAJYBQ010000285.1 GCA_913064755.1 uncultured Alphaproteobacteria bacterium | reverse complement strand
CGTGGGGCCGCCCGGCAAGGCGCGCGCCGCGCCGCGCGTGGGTTGTGGTGGGGTGCGCGACCGGGTCAGCACCAGGGCCGTGCGTGTGACCGCCACGGCGGCGGTGTGCAGGTTGTCGCTTTTCCGTGAGTTGGTTGTGTGTTTGTTTGTTATTTTGTTTTTGGTTTTGTGGCGGGGTGGGGTGGGGGGGTGGTTGTTTTTGCCTTGTTTCATTTTTTGCTCTGTTTATGTCGCGAAGCTGTTGCGGTTGACGAAGGTCGAGGTCAGGGCATCCAGGTAGGCCCATTTCTCGAACCACAGGATGCTGTCAGTCCCGAGGATCTCGTTCAGCAGCCCCCAGACCGCGTAGAACAGGCCGGTCAGCAGGACACCCAGGCTGAGGACATGCGCGTTGCTGCTGTCGCGACCGGTCTGCACGGCAAGCCAGAAGATGCCGCCGTAGGCCAGCAGCCGCATTGCCGAGGTTCCGGTGTCGAATGGGGCGACAGAGATTGCGCCCTCCACGCCGTCGGGCAGGCCAGTTCCGGCGATGTCCCAGAGCGGATGCCAGAGCACTTCCGGCCCGCCACTCTGCAACAGCAACCAGCCGATCAGCAGGCTCCAGAGTGCCGCCGGCCAGATTGCGTCGCGGCCCTGCAGGCGGAACATCGTCGGACGCACGGATGCCAGCAGACCCCAGGCAACCACCAGCCCGCCGATAACAAGCGCCAGCAGGCTCCAGCTGGCCGGCCGATTGCTGCCCAGCGGCAGGGGTGCCAGTGCGATGACCAGCAACAGGCAGAACAGGAAGAACCGGTCGAAGAGGATCATCACCATGCCGGAACCCCGTCGCGGCGATGCGTTTGATCAATAGGCATTCGGATTGACGAACCCCACGAAAAGCGTGCGGAACAGTATCTTGATATCCAGCCAGAGGGACCAGTTGTCGATGTAGTACAGGTCGTACTGCACCCGCATCTCCATCTTGTCCGGCGTGTCGGTCTCTCCGCGCAGGCCGTGGATCTGTGCCCAGCCGGTAATGCCGGGCTTCACCTTGTGGCGGCCGAGGTACTGGTCGATGATTCCCTCGTATTCCTCGTTGTGTGCCACGGCGTGGGGGCGGGGACCGACCAGGGACATGTCCCCCTGCAGCACGTTGAACAGTTGCGGCAACTCATCCAGGCTGGTCTTGCGCAGGAAGGCCCCGATGCGCGTGATGCGCGGATCGCCACGGGTCGCCTGCTTGCCGCCCCGCGCGTCACCGGTGTCGGTGCGCATGCTGCGGAACTTGTAGACCGTGAAGACGTTGTTGTTGAAGCCGTAGCGCTGCTGGCGGAACAGGGCCGGACCGGGGCTGTCGAGGCGGATGATGATGGCGATGACCAGCAGGATCGGCGCGATCATGATCAGGATCAGCAGGGCAAGCACCCGGTCCTCGATCCCCTTGATGACATAGCTCCAGCCGGAAAGCGGGCGTTCCTGCACCACGGTCAGCGGCAGGCCACCAATATCGTCCACCCGTCGGTCGGCCAGGCGATAGGCCAGCGGTTCGGGGGCAAGCGACACGTCGACGGGGGCCTCGCGCAGCCGGTCAAGCACGCCGCCGATGCGCTCTTCCCGCGCCCAGGATATTGCCACGACGATCTCGTCGACGGCATTGCTGCGGACATAGAGCAACAGGTCGCTCAGGTCGCCCAGGACCTTCAGCCCTTCCACCTCGTCGCGGTCTCATCGCTGTCGACGGCGAAGGCGCCGACCAGGTGTACTCCGCTGTTGGCGCCAGTCTCGTTGACGTGCCGGATCAGCCGCCGCGCCGAATTGCCGACACCAACCACCACCAGGTTGCGCTGCAGCAGGCCGGATCGCTGCCAGGCCAGGACCTGCCAGGTCAGCCAGATGCGGAACAGGCTCAGCACGACGAAGACCAGGACCAGCCAGGTTGCCAGCCAGATACGGGAGTATTCGGCGGATGTCTTCGAGAACACGCCGATGACCAGCAACAGCATGGCGACTCCGACCCAGGACCCGAGCAATCGTGTCAGCTGCCCGCCGAGGTTGCGGATCGTCTCCAGCCGGTAGAGCCCGGCGAAATGAAAGATGTTGGCGGCGAAGAACATCGACAGCCCGATGGCGGAGAAATAGATCACCGGCGGCAGCGGCGTGCCATGGCGCAGCCAGTATGCCGCCCAGCCAACGACGAGAATGATCAGCAGATCCATCACCCGCGTGGTGCCGAGCATCACGGAAGGCGATGTCGCGACCATGCGCAATCGTCTGTCTCGCCTGTTGATTCCTGCCGTCATGCGGTTCGATACTCGCTGCGATCAAGCCCTGGGAAAGGGAACATATCGCCTGTAACGCCATTCTGCAGAAGTTTTCTCTGCATCCTGCCGGAACCGCAAGGGGTCCACGGGATCACGAGGTTACGGCGGCCTTCAGCCAGGCATCGCCATCGGCCAGCGCCTTTGCCTTCTGCTCCGGCGTGATACGCGCACTCATCGATGCCATGCCGACGTTTCCTTCGATCAGTCCCTGCTCCGCCGCGATGTGATACCACATGAAGGCACGGGCGAAGTCCGTGCCACCCAGGACCCCGCGTTCGTAGGCCTTGGCCAGGCGAACCGCGCCGCTGCTGTTGCGTCGGGCGGCCTTCGTGAACCAGCTCAGGGCTTCCTGGTAGCTCTGCGGCACGCCGTTCCCCTCTGCATAGGCCAGGGCGAGGTCGTTCATCGCGCCAGCGTGGCCAAGATCGGCAGCGGTATGGAGGTATTTCATGCCGCGTTCCATGTCCTTTTCCACGCCGACACCGGCGCGCAGCACAACCGATGCGTTGAAGTAACCGAGGTGCAGGCCCTGCGCGGCGGCGCGTTCGAACCAGTACAGGGCGGTGGCGAAACTCTGCTTCACCCCGCGACCGTCACGATAGAGTTCGCCCAGCAGGTTCTCCCCGCGGTCGATCTTGGCCTCGGCACCGATCGAGGCCCATTTGAATGCCTTGGCGTGGTTCTCCTTCACCCCGGGCTCACCGGACCGGTAGATCGCGGCCAGGGGTATCGATGCTCCGACGACACCCAGGTCGTAGGCCTTCAGGTAAAGTTCCTCTGCCTTTGCCGAACTCTGCACCACGCCGATGCCGTTGCGGTAATGCCAGGCGAGCCGGTTGGTGGCTTGCGGATGACCCTGGTCCACGGCCTTCTGCAACCAGACGGTGGCCCGCAGGTCGCTCTTCTTGATCGCGAGACCTCGATGATAGATGACGCCGAGCCCGAACTGCGCTTCCGCGTCTCCCTGTTTGGCCAATGGCATCAGCCTGTCGTACTTGATGCGCTCCTCTTCAACGGTCTGGGCTTCGCTTTCGCCGGTGACCGAGAGCAAGAGGATGATGGCGATGGCGATGGCGATGAACGATGAGAACTGGGGGAACCGGTATTCGGTCATCTCGACACTCCGTCTTGTGCACGGGTCAACGTCAGGCCCGTTGTCCCTCGTCGTTCCGTCGTGGGCCGGAAACGGCCAATTTTCCTTCCCCTGCCAATCGCAAGATGCGATACCGAAAGCAGGTTGCCTGTGAAGGACTTGGCAGGCGATCGCGTAAACCTGCCTGGCCAGAACGGATGCAAGCCTCATGCTACCCTGGATGAAGCGTTCGGCGGATCCCGCGAAACCAGAGACCATGGTCGAACAGCAGCCTCCATCTGTACCGGAGGATCTGCGGGTATATGCCATCGGCGACATCCATGGTCGCGCGGATCTGCTGGATGAACTGCATCGCCTGATCGTCCGGGACTCGGCGGACTGGGGCGGCGACAGGATCATTGTCTACCTGGGCGATTACATCGACAGGGGCATGGGCAACCGCGAGGTACTGGATACCCTGGTGCACCAGCCCCTGCCGGGTTTCAGGTCCATCCACCTGATCGGCAATCACGAGGCCGTTCTGCTGCAGTTCCTGCAGGATGCGGAGATTGCCCGCGACTGGATCAAGTTCGGTGGCGACACCACGCTGGCATCCTACGGCGTGCGGCTGCCGCGCGGAGAACTGTCCATCGACGCGCTGCTGGAAGCCAAGGCGGTACTGCAACGGAACATGCCGCCGGAGCACCTGGAATTCCTGCGCGGGTTGCGCCTGAACTACTGGATCGGGGGCTACATGTTCGTCCACGCCGGCGTGAAGCCCGGTGTCGCGCTGGACCGCCAGGATGGCAATGACATGATCTGGATACGCAAGACGTTCCTGAAATCGAAGGAAGACTTCGGCAAGGTGATTGTCCATGGACATACGCCGAGCCTGCAGCCGGAAATGCGCCACAATCGCATCGGCATAGATACCGGGGCCTTTTTCAGCGGCCACCTGACCGCCCTCGTGCTGCAGGGGGCAGAGCGTCGATTCCTGTCGACCTGATCGTGGTCGGCGAACGGCGACTGGCGGACAGTCAGTGGCGATTAGCGAATATGGTGCGGGAATTGCTTCGCATTCTGCATGTTTCGGCAGTTGCTTCATTCTGGATCAGAGAAAAGCTGACATGACCGCAGGATACGCAGGGACACAGCAACACGGATCGACGCGGATCGATCTCGTCGAGCTTGCCATGCCGTTTTTCATCCTGCTCGATTTCTTCTACGGCGCTTTCTACAACAGCCTGCCGGAAGGCGCCTTGACGCCCATCGCGGCGGCCCTGTTCGGCGGGCAGACCGTGCTGGCCGGGCTCAGCATCCTGGCGCGACCCAACTGGTGGCGCTGGCGGCTGTTCTTCATCATCACCGTCCTGCCCTTTGTCTGTCTGACTGCCCATCTGATCCTGCAGCAGGAAATCGACTTTCCGCAGATGCTGCGATACCTGGGCGGCTTCTACCTGGGCGTCCTGGTGCTGGGGCATGCGGACAGGTTTCCGGTGCGCCTGATCGCCTGGCTTGCCTGTGCGGCCATCGTCTGGGTCATGGTCTGGTCCGTGACCCAGCCGCTCTACCTGCATGCCGGTGAAACCGGCGTGACGGAACCGGTGCCGGGCTGGTGGGCCGCGATGTTCGGCAATGGTCGGCTGGCGCCCTATCACGGCGGTTTCGACAATCCGCATTCCAGTGGCTACATGACGCTGGCCCTGATGCTGGTCGTGCACCAGGCCTGGCTGGCTGGCCTGCTGCGCTGGCAGATCATGGCAAGTTTTGTCGGCCTTGCGATGCTCTACATCATTGGTTGTTTTTCCACGCAGGTGCTTGTCGGCGCGGTGTCGTATTTCGGCGCCTATGGGATGTTCACCCGCAAGATATCGAAGCCGCTGAAGATGATTGTCGTGGCTGTCGGTATCG
>CAJYBQ010000284.1 GCA_913064755.1 uncultured Alphaproteobacteria bacterium | reverse complement strand
CATGCCTTGCGGCGGCCACCGATTACCACCAGTTTGCAATTGTCGGGCGGCGAAGTCTAGCAGTCTTTCCGGACCCATCAGCCCCCCCAGCCCCCCGGGGCGACTGTTTTTGCCGCTCGACACTTTACCCAAGCCCTTTTCCTAGATTGAGCGACCCGCGCACGAAACCTCTACCAGTGTAGGAGCTATAAATTGCAGCGCTGGAATTGGTGATCCCTTTACTGGCTTGATGTAGAGAATGCGGTTAACTGATCCCAGGACCAGATCTGCGAATTCTTTATGCTCGACCTTCAGAACCTTCGAAAAGCATTTGGCCATCAAGTGGCAGTGGCAGATCTCAGCTTCCAATTGAGCAAAGGTGAAGTGCTCGGATTTCTCGGCCAGAATGGCGCCGGCAAATATATAGGGCCTGCGCCGGCCCCAACGCGACCGGGTATTGTCCGAAATGTATCCCATTAGCGGGTCTGTGAAGGCATCCACCAGCCGAGGCAGTGCGCCTAACAGTCCAACCAAAGCGGGGTTCATGCCCAGGCCCAGGTTGAGCACGATGCTCATGCCCCAGTACTGCATCCTCTCCAGTGTCGTCAGCTGGTCGAATGTGCCGAACGGCCCGACGACCACGGCCACCAGCCAGACCCCGGCAACGGCAACGGTTTCCAGCAACACCCCGGTCAGACGTCTGTTTTCACGCAGCGCGAAATGCACAATGCCCAACTTCACGAAGCCACGTCGCATTTGCCGAAGGTCTGTCTTCCCTTCGCCAGGGCAACGGGCGAGTTACATCCAGCAAGACACCTACAGCCAACGCAGCGAGGACACCAGCCCATGACCCGACCATTCCCCGACCTGACCTGCAGATCCTTCCGGCGCGCCGCCGCCCTGACCGCTTTCGCGATCCTGGCTGCCGCGGGTGCCATGACCAGTCATTCGGCGGCCGCCGGTGAACTCCGGGTCGCCGTCGAAGGCGTGAAAGGTGACCAGGGCTCCGTAAGGGTTGCCATCTACCGGGCGGGATCGAAGTTCCTCGCGCCCGGACAGGAATATTCGGCGATGTATCAGCAGGCCCGGGCGGGTGACCTGACCGTCGTTTTCGGTGACCTGCCAAATGACCGTTATGCGGTGGCCGTGTTTCATGACGAGAATGGCAACGCCGAACTGGACGCCAACCTGCTGGGCATTCCGCTGGAAGGAATTGCGTTCAGTGAACGGGCCGCGGCGACCTTCGGTCCGCCGTCGTTCGACGCGGCTGCATTGACCGTGCCTGCGGAGGGTCAGGTGACCACGCACGCAACGATGTCCTACTGAGGAAACAGAAGATGATGGATCGCCGCGCGTTCATGACGTCGCTCGCCGTCGCAGGCCTGGGCCTCGCTGGCAAGTCGGGGCCTGCCCTGGCCGATGCCACCGAAATGCGACGCCGCGCACTGGACTTCCAGGTCGGCCTGCCGGAACGCCCCTGGCTGCTCGGCTGGCAGACCATGGATGCGCCGACCTGCGCCGCCGAACCGGGGGAGATCAGCCTCGAAGGCCGGATACCCGCCGATCTGAAGGGCAGTCTCCTGCGCAACGGACCGGGCGGTCACGAGGTCTTCGGTCATCGCTATCGCCACTGGTTCGACGGCGACGGCCTGGTGCACCGGTTCCGGCTGGCCGACGGGCAGGTGCACCACGACGGGCGCATCATCGACACGCCGAAGTGGCGGGCGGAGCAAGCCGCCGTGGCCCCGCTGTTCGACACCTTCGATACGGACGTGGATGGCCTCAGCTTCAACAGCACGCCGGATTCGATCAATCCGGCGAACATCAACATCATCCGGCATGCAGGCCGGTTGCTGGCGCTCTGGGAAGGTGGCTCGGCCGCGGAACTGGACCCGCAGACACTGGCTTTCAGATCGTTCGTGACACTCTCGCCGAAAACGAGGGGCCTGCCGTTCTCGGCCCATCCGCGGCTGGATCGGGATGGCACGCTGTGGAGCTTTGGCCACGCGGGCTATGCGGGCAAGATCGTGCTGTATCGCGTGCGACCCGACGGGACACTGCATACCGCGCACCTGATCGACGCCACCGCGACGCCGCTGGTGCACGATTTCATGATCACCGAACGGCACGTGATCTTCATCCTGACACCCTGGCGGTATGACAGGAAGGCGAAGGGCACGTTCCTGGAACGCTACGACTGGCGACCGGAAGATGGTGGGCAGGCCCTGGTTGTCGACAAGGACGACCCGACCAGCCAGCGGATCATCGATCTGCCGCCGTTCTGGACCTATCATTTCGGCAACGCATGGGAAGACCGGTCCGGGATCATCCGCTTCGATCATTGCGGCTATGCCGACCCATCGGCCACCACCAGCGACTTCCGCCAGGTCATGCGCGGGGAGCAGCCGACAGGTGGACATGGTGCCAGCTATCGCCTGGCGCAGATCGACCCGCGGCGCGGCAGCTTCAGCGAGGAGGTCATGATCGACGGCCCGGGTGCGGAGTTTCCGCGCGTGCACCCCGATCGCATGGGCCAGCGGACGGATCATGCCGTCATCCTGCTGGCAGACCCCGATGCGGGGGCAGAACATCCGCACTTCACGACGACCGCCATGGTCGACCGGGAGAGCGGCCGCATCGACGCCTTCGTCCACGGGCCGACCGAGATCGCCGAAGAAGCCGTGTTCGTCCCCACGACCGGCGCGAACGACAACGCGGGCTGGGTGCTGCAGACGGTGCTCGATTTCAAGGATGCGCGCACCAGGCTGAAGATATTCGACGCGCGCGACATCGCATCCGGGCCTGTCGCCGTTGCCACCCTGCCCTACGCCGTACCCCTGGGACTGCATGGCAATTTCGTGAAAGGCTGATTGCGGGCGCGGCGAAACGGGCTATCTTCCGGCGAAGCAACGCCCCGAGAACCCGGAAGAGCCTGATGACGGAAAGACAGACGGTGATACAGGACCTGTTTGTCGCAGGCGCCCACCCCGGGGCCAGCGGCTCCGGACGGGTGCGGTTGCAGACCCTGGTCCTGATCCGCTGGATCGCCGTCATCGGGCAGAGTTTCTCGGTCCTGCTGATCCGTTTCGGGCTGGATTTCGAATTCCCCTTCCTGCCCTGCCTGCTGACCATCCTCGCCTCCGCCGTGCTGAACATCGTGCTGGCGGTGCAATACCCGGCAACCGCGCGCCTGTCGGACCGGGGTGCAGCGCTGTTCCTGGCCTACGATCTGCTGCAGCTGGCCGCGCTGCTCTACATGACCGGTGGCCTGACCAACCCCTTCGTGATCCTGATCCTGGTGCCGGTCACAATCTCCGCCACCATTCTTTCGGTACTGAGCACGGCGGCATTGGGCTTGCTGGCCCTGGTCTTCACCAGCCTGCTGGCGTTCTGGTACCTGCCCCTGCCCTGGGGGGCTGCGGGACTGGCATTTCCGTCCCTCTATGTCGGCGCCATCTGGATGGCGCTGACGCTGGGCATTGTCTTCATGTCCGCCTATGCCGGGCGCCTGGCGTTCGAGACCAAGCGGATGTCGGAAGCCTTGAGCGCGACACAGCTTGCCCTGTCGCGGGAACAGCAGTTGAGCGCGGTCGGTGGCATCGCCGCGGCTGCCGCGCATGAACTGGGAACACCGCTCGGCACCATTCACCTGGTGGCGAAGGAACTCAGCCGCGATATCGAGGCCGACAGCCCGCTGACCGAGGATATCGAACTGCTGGTCAGCCAGACCGAACGGTGCCGCGATATCCTGGCAGAACTGTCACGACGCCCCGGCGACGGCGACGACCAGTTCCGCAAGACAACGATCGTCGGCCTGGTCGAAGCCGCCGTGGAACCCTACGATCTCGGCACCATCCGGATCGTCGTCGTGCCCCAGACCGGGCACCCGCCGGAAGTTCCGCGCAGCCCCGAAGTGCTGCATGGCCTCGCCAACCTGACAGAGAACGCCGCCGACTTTGCCATGGCGGAAGTCCGCTTGAGCATCTATTGGGACACTCCCGAGATCACGATACTGCTGGACGACGACGGCCCCGGATTCGCGCTGGACGTGCTGAAGACCCTTGGTGAACCCTATACGACGACCCGGCGACAGAGGGGCGGCATGGGTCTGGGCGTGTTCATCGCAACGACCCTGCTGGGTCACAGCGGGGCGCAGGTTGAATTCAGCAATCGGGTAGAAGATGGCGAGATTCGTGGCGCGCGCGTTGCCATTCACTGGCCAAATGGCATTATTGATCAGGGACTGGACGGCTGAACGACAATCTGGCCAGACGGTTCCCGCTTATTCGAGGAAGGAAAGCAGGCGCATGATAAAGGATGGCGACGTGGAGATGCTCGACATCAACAATCTCGAAGATCGCTCGCTTCTGATCATCGACGATGACCGTGCCTTCCGCCTGCGGCTCGCCCGGGCGATGGAAAAGCGCGGCTTCGACGTCGAGGCCGCCGAGACGGTGGAGGAAGGAATCTCCATGGTTCGCGGCATGCGCCCCGCTTTTGCCGTCGTCGACCTGCGGCTGGAAGACGGCAACGGCCTCGACATCGTCGGTGTGCTGCACGAGGTCCGGCCGGAAGCGCGCGCGGTCATGCTGACCGGTTACGGCAACATCGCCACGGCTGTTGCCGCGGTGAAGGCTGGCGCCATCGACTACCTGGCCAAGCCCGCCGATGCCGATGACGTCGCCAATGCGCTGCTGGCCGTCGACGGCGAGAAGCCGGCACCGCCGGAGAACCCGATGTCCGCCGACCGGGTGCGTTGGGAACACATTCAGCGCGTCTACGAACTCTGCGGCCGCAACGTGTCGGAGACCGCGCGGCGGCTGAACATGCACCGGCGTACCCTGCAGCGCATCCTGGCGAAGCGCAGCCCCCGGTAGCAGCCCCCGGCAACCCCGGTAACAGCCTCCGGCAGCAGCGCCCTGACCACCCGCCCGGCCCGGGTCCTGACCCGCCAGCGCCGGGGTGCGACGCCCCGGCCCGGTTAACCAAAGCGAAAGCCTTCACCGGTAGGATCAGGCATGTATGCGCGACAGATCGCGGATACCGTGAACCCTGTCGCTGGTGATGCCTTGAAGTATCTTGATCTCAGTATGCTGAACGTGATGGAGGCGGACGACAACCGCCACATCCGCGATATAAACGTTCAGAGCCTGCGGGCTTTGGGCGCGTGCAGCCTGCACATGGTGGAAGCTAGCGACAGCGCGTTCCACCGGCTCTCCGCCAAGTCCCACGACATCGTCAGCCTGCAACACTGTATTACACAGACTGACGGCGCTGCGTGAACCCGCCCGCGTCCGCGTCGCGCCGAACAACCCACC
>CAJYBQ010000283.1 GCA_913064755.1 uncultured Alphaproteobacteria bacterium | reverse complement strand
TTGCTGTGCCCGAGAGGAGAAAGCCGATGAAACGACTTCACGTTCATATCGCCGTCACGGATCTTGAACGCTCCACCGACTTCTATTCGACCCTGTTCGCAACCACGCCCAGCGTGGTGAAGGACGACTACGTGAAGTGGATGCTGGATGACCCGGCAGTGAACTTCGCCATCTCCACCCGCGCGGGCCGCGACGGGCTGGATCACCTGGGCCTGCAGGTCGATACCGACGAGGAGGTCGAGGAGATCGAGGCCCGGCTGGCCGCGGCGAACGAAAGGGTCGCGCCGCAGCGGGATGCCGCCTGCTGTTACGCCAAGGGCAACAAGTCCTGGTCGCGGGACCCGGCGGGTGTGCCGTGGGAAACCTTCCACACCATGGCGGACATCCAGATGTTCGGGTCCGACCATCAGCCGCTGGATGATATCGAACAGCCTGCCGCGACCGCGGGCAGCGCCTGCTGCGGCTGATTGAAAATACCGGCTTTGCCGCTTCTCCCCTGATCCCCTAGGCTGCGGCCCGGGAGAGACATTGGGGAGAAGACGGCAATGACGAATACTGAGGCAGATCCGGTACTGGTGGAGATGGACGGCGCGGTCTGCCGCATCACCATCAACAGGCCGAAACAGCGCAACGCGCTGAACGACAGGGTGACCAGTGGCATCGCTGCCGGCTTCGCCACGGCGCAGGCCGATCCGGCCATCCGGGCAATCGTGCTGACCGGCGCGGGTGACCGTGTCTTCTGTGCAGGCGGTGACCTGTCACCGCAACCGGACGGCAGTCCCTTTGCCACCGATCCGGCACGCCCGCAGTTGCAACTGACCGAAATGTTTCGTGCCTTCGAGACCTGTACCCTGCCGATCATCGCGCGGGTGAACGGGCATGCGCTGGGTGGAGGTTTCGGGCTGGTCTGTGCCGCCGACCTGGCCGTGGGCGTCGAGGGCGCACGCTTCGGCACGCCGGAGGTCGGGGTCGGCCTGTTTCCGATGACCATCCTGCCTTACATGCTGCAAGTGCTGCCGCGCCGCAAGGTGATGGAATTGAGCATGCGTGGCACGCCCTGGAGCGCGGAACGCGCCGCGGCCGAAGGGGTTCTCAACGCCCTTGCCCCGGTGGGCGAACTGGACAGGGTGCTGGACGAACTTGTGTCCGACGTCATCCGCCAGTCCCCCACCGCCATGCGACTGGGCAAACTGGCCGTGCACGCCATCCAGGACATGCCGATTCACGAGGCACAGCAATACACGCAATTGATGCTGCCCATCATGGCCGCGACAGGGGACGCCAGGGAAGGCTTCCGGGCGTTCCAGGAAAAACGCAAGCCCGACTGGCCGAACGGCTGAACGGTTCAAGAGCCCAGCGGCGCAACAGCTGGATCGATGAAGGAATCGGGGCGTTGATATCAACGCCCCGACCTGTCAGCCGGTTTTCAGGATCTCGTCGTTCGCCTCACCCAGTGCCGGGGCGGACGACCGCAGGCCGGGGCGGTTGCCATCGAACTGCAGTGGCATGCCGATCAGGCTGAGCGGATATCCGGCAAGTTTCTGCATCATGCCCGACGCGATGGTCTGGGGGTGCGCCAGCACTTCCTCCGTGGTCTGTGTCGGCGCACTCGGCACCCCGGCGTCATCCAGGATGGTCTGCCAGTGCGACCGTGGTTCCCGCAGGAAGATGCCGGTCAGCATGGTCTTCAGTTCCACCCGGTGCGCATCACGCTGCGGGTTGGTGGCAAAGCGCGGGTCCGACTTCCATTCCGGGTGTCCCAGCGCGTCGGCCAGCTTGAAGAACAGCCGGTCATTGGACGCGGCGACGATCTGGTAGCCGTCGTCGCACTCGAAAGCCTCGTAGGGCGCGATGCCGCGCACGCCGGAGCCGTGCCGGGTCGGGGACTTGCCCGTCACCTGCATGTCGGCCGAATAGAACGTCATCCACTGCACCGCCGTCTCGAACAGGGCCGCGTCGACCACCCCGCCCTTGCCCGTCACGCCGCGCCGCAGCAGTGCCGACAGGATGCCGATGGCGCACCACATGCCCGTGCCCATGTCGATGACGGAGATGCCGCAACGCACCGGCGGGCGGCCTTCCTCCCCCGTGACCGACATGATGCCGCCGAATGCCTGCATCAGCGCGTCATAGCCGGGACGGTCCTTCAGCGGCCCTGACGCACCGAACGCATGCAGGTTGCAGACGATGATCCGCGGGTTCAGGGCCAGCAGGGTCTCGGAATCCAGCCCCAGCTTCCGCATGGCGCCGGGGCGCATGTTCTGCACCACGATATCCCCGTCCGCAGCGATCTTCCGCTTCAGGGCATCCAGCGCCGCCGGATCCTTCAGGTCGACGGTGATGGAGCGCTTGTTGCGGTTCAGGGCGTGGAAGATGGTGGCCGTTCCGTCCTCGGCAAACGGCGGACCCCAGACGCGTGCATCGTCGCCCTCCGGCCGTTCCACCTTGATCAGCCTGGCCCCCAGCTCCGCCAGGATCGACCCCGCGAACGGACCCGCCACGTTGCTGCCGAACTCGTAGGCCGTCAGGCCCTCCAGAGGCAATGTCACTGTCTTCATCCTCCCCATCAATGCGTATCCGGCGAACCTAGAGCATTCCCGGTGAAGATGGAATCGGCTCCGCCCCACCGTGCAGCGCGGACGGCCATGTCGGAATTGGCCCTGTCCGCGCCGTGCATGGACCGCCCACAGGGTCGCCGAATGACGTTAGGCTGTGACCCGACGTCAGGAAGGAACCCGCGACCATGACCATCAGCGTCTTCGACATGTTCAAGATCGGGATCGGTCCGTCCAGCTCCCACACCGTCGGGCCGATGTGGGCGGCGCGGCGGTTCCTGGATGCGCTGGACAGCCGTGGCCTGAAGGGCGCGACCCACCGGGTGCGGGTGGAACTCTACGGTTCCCTGGCCCTGACGGGGCTGGGTCATGCGACCGACAAGGCCCTGATCCTCGGCCTTGCCGGCGAAGTGCCCGATACCGTGGACGCCGATGACGCCGACCGGATTGTCGGGACCGTGCGCGAAAGCTGTCGCCTGCAACTGGATGGCGGCACGGAGATCGGCTTCGCCCCCCGGCGCGACCTGGATTTCCTGCTGGCCGACAGCCTGCCCGAACACCCCAATGGCATGGTCTTCGTGGCCGAGGATTCTGCCGGCGCCGAACTGCATCGGGAGGTCATGTTCTCCGTTGGCGGCGGCTTCGTGCAGGACCGGGCGGAGATGCGCGGCGAAACACCCGCATGGGCGGGGCGCAACGTGGAGATGCCGCATCCCTTCGCCGGGTCGGTGGAACTGCTGGCACGCGGCCGGGAAACCGGCCTGTCCATCGCCGAGATGATGGCCGCCAACGAAGCCGCGATCAGCCCGGATGCGCAGGTCGAGGCGCGGTTGCTGCACATCTGGCAGGTGATGGAGAGCTCCATCGAGCGCGGGTGCCGGGGAACCGGCATCCTGCCCGGTGGCCTGAAGGTGAAACGCCGCGCACATGCCATCCACCAGTCCCTGCTGGCCAGGCCGGAAGCCAGCATGAAGGACCCGCTGACCGTGCTGGACTACATCAATCTCTACGCCATCGCGGTGAACGAGGAGAACGCCGCCGGTGGACGTGTCGTCACCGCACCGACCAACGGGGCCGCCGGGGTCATCCCCGCCGTGCTCGCCTATTACACCCGCTTCGTGAACAGCGCGTCCGACGCCGGGGTCGTGAAGTTCATGCTGACCGCCGCCGCCATCGGCAGCCTCTACAAGCTCAACGCATCGATTTCGGCGGCAGAGGTCGGCTGCCAGGGGGAAGTCGGCGTCGCCTGTTCCATGGCCGCCGGGGGACTGGCGGCGGGGCTGGGGGGGACCAACGAGCAGGTGGAGAATGCCGCCGAGATCGGCATGGAACACAACCTGGGCTTTACCTGCGATCCCATCGGCGGCCTGGTGCAGATTCCCTGCATCGAGCGCAATACCATGGGCGCGGTAAAGGCCATCAATGCCGCCCGCCTGGCGCTGAAGGGGGATGGCACCCATTTCGTCAGCCTGGACCAGGTCATCGAGACCATGCGGGAGACCGGCCGCGACATGGCCGCCACCTACAAGGAAACCTCCCTCGGCGGCCTCGCCCTGCGCATCCCGGTCAGCATGGTGGAGTGCTGATTCCCTCCATCCGGTGACGCGCCGGACGCGCGCTCGCCTCTGGACATTGACAGGCGCATTGCATACTCATCGCCGCGTAAACTCGGGGTAGAGACCCGGGGATTCCCGTCCGGAAGATTGCCGAGGAGGTAGGAGATGGCGCGTATTGCATTCTGGACGATCTATCCAGGGGGCGGTGGCAGCGAGGTTCTTTGGAATCAGGCCGCGGAAAAGCTCTTGAAAGAAGGGCATTCGGTGTTTGGTTCGCTCTTCGACTCGCCAGCCAACAAGCGCTTCATCCAGAATGCACGAGCGGCATCGATGACCGTCCATCTCCGGCGCTCGGGGGTGTCTCTTGCCAAGCGGGCGCTTCGCAGGCTGGGGGTCGAGAACAAGCCCGGCCCGGCAAAGGAACTGCTGGAATTCCGACCGGACCTGATCGTCATAAACACGGACAGTCTGTTGTGGATTATGGACGACCAACTGGTTGAAACCCTTGAAGTATCGGGTGTGCCCTACATTATCGTCATCCACGGCACGGGCGGCTTCTTCGAGGACGATCTGCGCCCCAAGGCTCAACGTCTCTATGCAAATGCGCGCCAGGTCTGCTTCGTCTCGGAATACACGCGTCAGATGGTATGCCGACACCTCGCACGTGATCTGCAGAACTGCCGTGTCATACGCAACCCGGTGAACGCAAAGCTGGATGCGGGCAACCCGCCGGCCTTCCCGTCGCTCGATGGTCCGCTGAGGTTCGCCACCGCGTCCCGCCTGAACTGCTACACGAAGGGCCACGACTATCTCCTGCAGTCGCTTTCGTACAGCGAATTGAGAAAACAGGATTTTGTCTGCAGCATCTACAACGACGGTCCGCATCGCAATTACATAGCAGAACTGGTTGGTTACTATGGTCTCGAAGACAAGGTGAATATTGCCGGTCACTCCGAGAGCATTACCGAAATCTGGCGCAATACCCACGTGCACCTGATGCCCTCGCTGGTCGAAAGCGCACCCATTGCACTTGTCGAAGCCATGCTCTGCGCAAGGCCGACCGTGGCAAACAAGTCCTCGGGCATTCCGGAATGGGTCTCCGAAGGAGAGAATGGATTCCTGGGCGAAAGCATCAATTCATGGAACCTTGTTCCTGGAATATCGAAAGCTTTCGAGAACGCCGACAGGC
>CAJYBQ010000282.1 GCA_913064755.1 uncultured Alphaproteobacteria bacterium | reverse complement strand
TTGCGGGTATTGTGAAGTTTGTGGGTTGCTTGCTGCTGGTTTCGTGATCGCTCTTGGGGGGTGCGCGGGAGGGAGATGTTCCCGGGTACGCTGCGATATGAAGGCCGGCAGTTCGGCATAGGGTACCGTGACGGGAACGAAGCCGAATTCGTTTTTCCGGGCCAGAATTTCTTCATCCTGGCCGATCTTCATTAAAACATCAGCAATCCTGCGGCGTATGGCCACCGGGGTGGCCTTCGGGACCGCGATGCCGCGATAGGCGCCACCGACCATGTCGACACCGCTTTCCTGGAATGTCGGCACATCCGGCAGCGTCGGATAGCGGGTTTCCGTCGCGGCGGCCAGCAGCCTGACATTGTCGCGATGCTTCTTCGGTACCGTCAGGTAACCCCAGGCCGCATCGACCTTGCCGGCCCGCAACAACTCATGGACCAGAGCCAGAACAAACAGGCCGTCGGTGCCAGGCGTCACCCCAAGCCATTCATCGGCGATTGCCGAATAACCGGTCCGAACGGGATTAATAGAAACAAACTTTCCGCCATGCCCCTTCAGCTTGCTCAATCCCTTTTTGATGGGATTGCTGTCATGGTCTTCAGCGACGCCGAACATCATAAAATAGCGCGCATTTTCCCAGTCGGGTTCGCCGAACTCCCAGAATGCACCGCCAATCGAGTACCGCCCGGCCGCAGCCATGTTGACGGAGCAGAAACCGCCGTGCGCGGCGTAATTGGGGGTGCCGAACTGCTGCGCCCAGAAACTGGTCAGCGACTGGCTCTGGTCGCGCCCGGTGAAGAAGGCGAGGCGTTTCGGGTTGGTGGCGCGCGACCGCGCCAGCCAGGCCGTCGCCATGTCCAGCGCCTCCTCCCACTCGATTTCCTCGAACCTGTTCTCGCCGCGCTTGCCGACGCGTTTCAGCGGCTTGCGCAGCCGCGCGGGGGAATAATGCTGCATGATCCCGGCGGAGCCCTTGGCACACAGCACGCCCTTGTTCACCGGATGGTCGCGGTTGCCGCCGATATAGCGGACCTGGTCCCCCTCCAGGTGCACATCGATGCCGCAGCGGCAGGCGCACATGTAGCAGGTGGTCTTGGCGATGCGCCTCTCGGCGCCCTTGCGTTCTGACGGTGCGTTCACTTCGCCTCCCCAAGCAGCCACGCGGCGCATCCCGCTGCGATTCAGGGCATTTTCACACCCCGGCCGCGGAGTTTGGACGATGCGACAGGCCCTCCGCAAGGAGATGGCTTGAATGGGGGGTATTCACCCGTTCTATGGGGCCGCGCAAATCTGTTTTTGTCCCCGGGGCTGCTCCGCGTTATGTTCCGCCCAGCAACTCGCGCTGAACGACATGAACCGTCACTGACCAAGGGGAGATCACACATGGCTGATGCAGTCATCGTTTCAACCGCCCGGACGCCGATCGGCAAGGCATTCCGCGGGGCTTTCAACAATACCGGTGGCGCCGAAATGGGTGGTCACGTGGTGAAGCACGCCGTCGAGCGTGCGGGTATCGAGGGTGGCGAAGTCGAAGACGTGCTGATGGGTTGCGCCAATCCCGAAGGCACCACGGGCGGCAACATCGCCCGCCAGATCGCCCTGCGCGCCGGCCTGCCGACCACCGTTCCGGGTGCGACGGTCAACCGCTTCTGCTCCTCCGGCCTGCAGACCATTGCCATGGCGAGCCAGCGGATCATCGCCGACGAGGCCGATGTCCTGGTTGCCGGTGGCCTTGAATCGGTCAGCCTGGTGCAGAACGAACACGCCAACCGCTACCGCTCCAAGGACGAGTGGCTGGAGAAGACCCATCCCGGCATCTACTACTCCATGATCCAGACGGCGGAAGTCGTTGCCAACCGCTACGGCGTCAGCCGCGAGTACCAGGACGAATACGGCCTGCAGTCGCAGATGCGCACCGCCGCGGGCCAGCAGGCCGGCAAGTTCGACGACGAGATCGTGCCGATGACGACCACGAAGATCGTCACCGACAAGCAGACCGGCGAGACCTCCGAGGTCCAGGTGACCCTGGACAAGGACGAAGGCAACCGTGCCGACACCAACCTGGAAGGCCTGTCGTCGCTGAAGCCGGTGATCGGTGACAACGGCTTCATCACGGCGGGCAACGCGTCCCAGCTGTCCGATGGTGCCTCCGCCGCCGTGGTCATGAATGCCAAGACCGCCGAACAGAAGGGCCTGCAGCCGCTGGGCATCTTCCGTGGCTTCGCCGTTGCCGGCCTGGAACCGGACGAGATGGGTATCGGCCCGATCTATGCCGTGCCGAAGCTGCTGCAGCGTACCGGCCTGAAGATGGACGACATCGACCTGTGGGAGCTGAACGAGGCTTTCGCGGTGCAGGTGCTCTATTCCCGTGACAAGCTGGGTATTCCGAACGAGATCCTGAACGTCAACGGCGGCGCGATCTCCATCGGTCACCCGTTCGGCATGTCCGGTGCCCGCATGGTCGGCCACGCCCTGATCGAGGGCAAGCGCCGTGGCTCCAAGTATGTTGTCTGCACCATGTGCATCGGCGGCGGCCAGGGTGCTGCCGGCCTGTTCGAGGTCGCGTAAGACATCTGTTTCAGGGGGCTTCGGCCCCCTGCGACGACGCAACGGAAAAGGGCGGCACCCGCGAAGGTGTCGCCCTTTTCTTGTTCAGCCGTTTCGCCGATGTTTCAGGCGGTCGGACGGGCCAGCGCGTCCTCGATCAGCGTGATGCTTTCGGGCAGGCCGTAGAGGGCGACGAAGCTGCCGAAGCGCGGGCCCTGGGACTGGCCGAACAGGACCTCGTAGAGCGTGCCGAACCAGTCCCGCAGGTTCTCGAAGCCGTTGTCCTTGCCCACCGCGTAGACCAGGTTCTGGATCTCGGTCGCGTCGCTGGACGCGGGCAGGTCGCGGAAGCGGGCGACCAGGTCCTGCAGCGCGGCGCGTTCCTGGTCCGTCGGATCGCGGAAATGCTTCTTCGGCTTCACGAAGTCGCGGAAGTAGTTCAGGGCATAGCCGACCAGGCTGTCCAGCATCGGGTTGGTTTCAGGTGTCGCGTCCGGGGCGTAGCGGGTGATGAAGCCCCAGAGGACGGCCTTGTCCTCCGTGTTGCAGACGCTGGCCAGGTTCAGCAGCATGCCGAAGCTGACCGGCGCGGCGTCGGTCGGCGGATGGCCTTCGTGGATGTGCCAGACCGGGTTCTGGATCTGCTTTTCCGCATCCTCCGTCGGGAACCTGGTCTTGAACGACAGGTACTCGTCGACCGTCTTGGGGATGACGTCGAAATGCAGCCGCTTGGCCCGGCGCGGCTGCTGGTACATGAACAGCGACCGGCTTTCCGGGCTGGCATAGGTCAGCCATTCGTCGATGGTCAGGCCGTTGCCGGTGGTCTTGGAGATCTTGCGGCCCTCCTCGTCCAGGAACAGTTCGTAGTTGAACCCTTCCGGCGGGGTGCCGCCCAGGATGCGGCAGATGCGGCCCGACAGGCGCACGGAATCGATCAGGTCCTTGCCCGCCATCTCGTAATCCACGCCCAGCGCGCGCCAGCGCATGGCCCAGTCGGCCTTCCACTGCATCTTGACCTGGCCGCCGGTGACACCGGTTTCCACCAGCTTCCCGTCGGCGCGTTCATAGACGATGGTGCCGCGTTCCGGGTGCACTTCGCGGATCGGCACCATCAGCACCTGGCGCGTGTCCGGGTCGATGGGCAGGAACGGGCTGTAGGTGGCGCGCCGTTCCGGGCCGAGTGTCGGCAGGATGACGTTCACCACTTCCTCGTGGTGCTGCAGGAACAGCGTCGCGACCTCGTCGAATTCGCCCGCGCGATAGCACTCGGTGGCCGAGAGGAATTCGTAGTCGAAGCCGAACTGGTCGAGGAATGCCCGCAGCCGCGCATTGTTGTGATGGCCAAAGCTCTCGTGCGTGCCGAACGGGTCCGGCACCTCGGTCAGCGGCTTGCCGAGGTGTTCCGCCATCGCATCCCCGTTGGGGATGTTGCCCGGCACCTTGCGCAAGCCGTCCATGTCATCGGAAAAGGCGATGAGCCGCGTCGGAATGTCGGACAGGCATTCGAAGGCGCGGCGGACCATGGTGGTCCGCGCCACCTCCCCGAAGGTGCCGATATGGGGCAGGCCGGACGGGCCGTAGCCGGTTTCGAACAGCATGTGGCCCTTCGGATTCGGGCGTGACTCGTAGCGCTGCAGCAGTTTCCGCGCTTCCTGGAAGGGCCAGGCGTTGGATTCGGTTGCGCGTTCTCTGAGCGTTGACATGGTTCGGGGCCTTGCTGGTCGAAGGGTGTGAAGGATCGCGAAGGATCGGAACGTGGGAATTACAGTGGTGCCGTGCGCTTGTCACGTGCCGGATGCCTTGCGCGGGCGACGGCACCCGGTTGCCCGTCAGCCCGTGGCACGCAGGCCCATGGACCAGAAATCAGCTTCCAGCCGCGTTGCCGTGGCGAACAGGCGGGCCAGGCGGGCATAACGGGCCTCGGTCAGGCGCTCCGCCCCCAGCCGGTCAAGCCGCTGCGTGGCACCGGCCATGACCGCCATGTAGTCGTCCCCCGAATACATCTCGATCCAGCTGAGGAACGGATTGTCCTGCCGCTTCGTCGCCGGGTCTGCCGCCAGCCGGGCACCGATCTCGCCGTAGCCGATGACACAGGGTGACAGGGCGACGTGCAGGTCCAGGACATCGCCTGCCATGCCCGCCTCCAGCACGAAGCGGGTATAGGCGGTGCATTCGGGCGCTTCCGGGGCCTGTTCCATTTCCGCGGCACTGATGCCGTAGCCGGCGCAATAGCCGACATGCAGCTGCATCTCGGTATTCAGGATGCCGTTCATGGTCTCGGCGGCGGATTGCATGTCGGCCAGGTTGTCCGACTTGTAGACCGCCAGCGCATAGGCCCGCGCGAACTGGATCAGGAACAGGTAGTCCTGCACCAGGTAATGGCGAAACGCGCCCTCGGCCAGCGTGCCATCCCCCAGTCCGTTGACGAAGGGATGATGCGTATAGGCCTGCCAGTCGGCCGCCGTGTCCGCCTTCAGGCGTGCAAACAGGCCGCTCATGCCGGGATCGTGCTTTCGGCGGCAGGCCAGACGACGGGGAACGTGGGGCAGTCCATCCGGTCACCGGGGGACAGCCCGACATCGGGGAACGGCGGCGACATCTGGCCCTTGCGACGGGCAAAGCGGGCGTCGTCGCCGGTCCAGCGGAAGGCCACGGCACGGCGGCGATGCTGGACCTGGTTGCCCCGTGCGCCGTGCCGGGGGGGGGGCTGGGCCGCGGTGGGGTCCCCCGGCGCGGCGGGAACGCGCCAGCTGCGCAGGGCGT
>CAJYBQ010000281.1 GCA_913064755.1 uncultured Alphaproteobacteria bacterium | reverse complement strand
CAGCAGCATGTCGCGGCCAAGCATCCGTCGCATCTGGCTGCGGCTGCCGTGGTATGCGAGGGGCAGGTGTTCCTCACCCGGCGGGGTTTCGGCTGCGGGAGCCTCGTCAGCGGGACTGGCCCCTGCATCCCGCGAACCCGCGGGGGGTGATCCGGCCTGGTTCACCTCCGGCCAGCCCGGCTTGCCGTCATCACTCATCGCTGTTTTCCCTGAAATTCCCGGGCCGCTTCGAAGCCTTCCCTCTGGCGGAAGGCTATCCGGCGCAACCGCCAGCGGCAAGCCGGGGCGCCTCGTGCGATTGGCAACCGGCACCGGCAGGCGTAGGTTCGGGGTTCCCGTCCTGCAGGAGGCACCGATGAACGAGATGACCCCGCGTGAAGGCCGCAACGAACCTTCATCCATGTTCTTCTGGCCGACGGCGGATCGCCCCGTGGCGCGACGGGGAGAGGGAATCTACATCTGGGATGACGAGGGGCGACGGTATGTCGATGCCAGTTGTGGCCCGCAGACCACGAATGTCGGCCATGGCAACGCCTATGTCATCGACGCGCTGAAGGCGCAGATGGATGACATCTGCTACGCCTTCCGCACCCATTTCAAGAATGGCCCGGCGGAGCGACTGGCCGACCGGCTGGCCACCCTGGGGGCACCCAAGGGCCTCACCCGGGCGTTTTTCTGTTCCGGTGGTTCGGAGGCGGTGGAGGGCGCGATCAAGCTGGCCCGGCAGGTTGCTATCGCCCGCGGCGAGGCAACCCGGCACAAGATCGTTTCGCGTATCCCGTCCTACCATGGCTCGACCCTTGGCGCGCTGTCGCTGACAGGCGACCCGGACATGTTCGCCCCCTTTGCGCCGATGATGCCGAACCAGCCCAAGATCCGCGCACCTTTCGTTGTCGAGCGTGCGGCCGGCGTCTCCGAGGACGAGGCGGCGCTGGCCTATGCCGACGAGCTGGAGGCCGAGAGCATCCACCAGGGACCGTCCACGGTGCTGGCCTTCATCGTCGAGCCGGTTGGCGGTGCGGCGACCGGGGCGTTGACCCCGCCGGATGTCTACTACCAGCGCATCCGCGATATCTGCGACCGCCACGGCCTGCTGCTGATCTATGACGAGGTCATGTGCGGGTCGGGCCGGACGGGCAAGTACCTGGCGGCGGAACACTGGCCCGCAGACCCCGATATCGTGGCCATGGCCAAGGGACTCGCCGCCGGATACGTGCCGCTGGGTGCGGTCATGGCACGGGGGGACCTGGTGTCGCTGGTGGAGGCTTCGGGGGGCTATGCCCATGGCCATACCTATTCCGCCAGCCCGCTGGCCTGCGCCGCGGGCCTTGCGGTGCTGGATGTGCTGGGCACGCACGACCTGGTCGGCAATTCGGCGCGGATGGGCGTGATCCTGAAGGCGCGGCTGGAGGGGCTGGCCGATCGTTTCCCCTTCATCGGGGAAGTGCGCGGCAAGGGCCTGATGCTCGGCTTCGACGTGATGGCCGACCGGCAGGCACGCATTCCGCTGCCGCCGGAACTCGATGCCGGCAACGCCATCGCCCAGGCCTGCTACGACCGGGGGCTGATCATCTATTCCAGGCGCATGCTTGGCGGCCTGCGTGGCGATCATTTCCTGGTCACGCCGCCCCTGAACGTGACGGAGGCGGAGATCGACATGATCATGGAACTGCTGACACAGGCGCTGGATGATTTCGCGCCAACGGCGCTGGGGGCAATGAAATGAGTATCGGCGGAAAGGTCATCCTGGTCACCGGTGCGGCGAGCGGTATCGGCAAGGCGCTGGTCGAGGGGTTCCTGGCCGACGGCGCGAAGGTCATGGCCGTCGATGTGGACGACGCGGGGCTTGCCGCGCTGTCCGGTGACGATCTGCTGGCGCACCGGGCCGATGTCTCCGATCCGGAGGCGGCGGCGAACATGGTGCGGCTGGCCGCGACACACTTCGGGCGACTGGACGTGTTGTTCAACAATGCCGGTCTTGGTGTCCGCGCGAAGCTGACGGAGCATGATCCGGCGGATTTCGAGCGGCTGATCCGGGTCAACCTGATCGGTCCGTTCCTGGCCATGCGGATTGCCATGCCCCTGATGGCGGAACAGGGCGGCGGTCACATCATCAATACCCTGTCGCGGGCGGGTGAGGCCGGGGCGCTTGCCTTCGGTGCCTACGGCGCGTCGAAGGCCGGGCTCTACACCCTGACACGGACAGCGTCGCGGGAGATGCTGGGAACCGGTGTTCACGTCAACGGCCTGATTCCGGGTCCGACTAAATCCGGCATGAACCCGAAGGCGCCGCAGGATCCGGCGGATGTCTATCCGACAGCGCGCTGGATGGTGGAGAGCGGGGCAGGGGGGCAGACAGGCCGCGTGTACTGGAACAAGCAGGAATAACTGATGTTCGATGAGGGCAATGTATCCTTCAGCAGGGAGATCGCGTGATGGACGACGTGCAGCGGAGGGTGATCCAGAGGGCCTGCGAACGGTTGCAGGCTGCCTATTGCCACGTGATCGATGATGGACAGGCGTCACATGCGGCGGACCTGTTCACCGACGATGGCGTATGGGCGGCGGGCAAGCGCGAGTTCGTCGGCATCGATGCCATACGCAGGAGTTTCCAGGTACGGCAGGACAACAAGGCCCGGCGGTCGCGCCACGTCTGTTCCAACGCCATGATCGACGTACAGGACGCGGACAATGCCAGTGGCACGGTCTACCTGGTGCTGTTCCGCCATGATGACCCCGACGATGCCGCCACGCGCCCGGCCCAGTTGCCGGAAATGGTCGGGGTCTATCGCGACACGTTCCGCCGCACGGATGCCGGCTGGCGGTTCAGCCGCCGCGACGTGGTGGTGGACTTCGCCTGATCGGTGGCCGGTCGCTGCCGATCACCGTCGATCACTGAACGCGCGCTGCCCCCTCGGGGGTCAGATCCTTGGGATAGAGCAGCCACAAGTCGAGGGCGCGGTTCATGCTGCCCGCCAGGCGCGCGGCCTCGTCCCCGGCCCCCATGAAGAAGTCGGCACGGCGGGGACCCCGGATGGCGCCGCCCGTGTCCCCGGCAATTGCCAGGCGGGGGAGGGCCGGGGCGGGGCCCTGCGCCGGGGCGGGCACGCCGCTGGGGCGCCCCAGTTGGCAGACCTTGCGGTCCCCCGCCATCGGCCGACGTCGCACCCACTCCGCGCCCGCCCCCCCCACGGCACCGCTGACCCCCGTGCGTTCCTGGAAGAAGACGTAGGACGGATTGCGGTCCATGATCGTGTGGGCCTGGTCGGGGTTGGCCGTCAGCCACTGACGGATCGCCTGCATCGACATTTCCTCGCGCGGGATCGCCCCGTTCGCGATCAGGTCGCGACCGATGGCGCGATAGGGCTGCCCGTTCTGCGCCGCGTAGCCGACATAGGCCACGTCACCATCCGGCAATGCCACCCGCCCCGACCCCTGAATCTGCAGGAAGAACAGGTCCACCGGGTCCGACAGCCAGAGGATAGGATCGACGTGATCCGACAGCGCGCCCCGGCGGATCGCGGACCGGTCTGCATAGGGACGCAGCGCCTTGCCCTCGATCCGTCCGGCGATGCGGGTGCCCTTCAGGTCAGGACGGAAGGCGCCCAGGTCGACGGTGATCAGGTCATCGGGACGCGGCAGGATGGGCGTGTCGAAGCCCGGTTCCGCCTGTCGGCGACCCTGGTAGGTGGGTTCGTAATACCCGGTCAGCAGGCCGGGGCCGTCTGCCTGCAAGGTCCAGACATCGAAATGATCCTGCAGGAACCGGTGCGTCACGGTCTGGCCGTCGGACAGGTCGTCACAGGCGGTCTGCATGGCGCGCGCCAGGTCTCCCTTGCGCCATTTCCAGCGACCGCAGTGGCGCAGCCATGACGGCGTGATTGCGGCCACGTCATCCGTCGACCATCCCGGCAGGTCCGTGAAGCTGCCGCGAACCAGGCTGTACTCGACCCCGGGCTCGCCCCCGCGTTCGGGGGACGGCACCAGCAGAACCGCCGTGACGGCCAGCGCCACCGCGAGCAGCAGGGACAGTGCCGCGATCCCGCGCGCGCCGCCGGCGCTCATGGGGTGACGGGGGCCGGGTCGTTCAGGTTGATCACCCGGTCACTGTCCAGGAACGACAGGTTCGCCTCCCGCAGTCGCTCCGCGTCCTCGTCGAACAGGAAAGGCAGCAGCGCGTAGCGGGTGCCGCGCGTCACGGGCAGGGCCTCGTGCAGCACGCCGCAACCGAACACGACGGCGCCGCCGGTAGGCGCGCGATAGCGGTGATCGGCGTATTCCGGGAACCGCAATTCGCCGCCATCATATTCCTCGGCGTTCAGGTTGATCGTCACCGCGAACCGGCGATGGGCGGTGCCCTTCGTCGTATTGTCGCGATGGGCACGGAAGAACCCGCCGGACTTCTCGTCGTAGCAGGCGACCAGGTAACGTTCCAGCCGGGTCGCGTTGAAGTTGAAGGCGCGGAAGATCAGCGGGCAGAGACGGCGGTTGATCGCGTCGCGCACCTCGGCCCGCAGGTCGGTGTCTTCGATGATGCAGTCCGACCGGCGCTTGAACTTGCTGTCCATGATGCCGACCGTGCGGCCATCGACTTCCCGCATGAAGCCGCTCTCCGACCCCCCGGTTGCCTTGTAGTAGTCGATCAGCCGGGTGCAGAAATCGGGCGAGATGACGTTGGGGACGACCAGCACCGGGCCCCCAGCCCCCCCCATACCCGCCCAAACCCCCCACGAAACCCTAACCACCATCCCGCACAAACTCTACACCACCCACACCCACAAACCCACCGCCTGCCCCTCGACGCTCCGCCACCACCCCCCCACACCGCAGCCTGACTTGATCAGGCGCCCCCCGCCCCCCCCGCTCTGCCCCCCCCCCCCCCCCACCCCCCCCCCGCACGCCCCCCCAGTTCGGGCGTTGCACGCGGCGCTACAAAATGCCGGTTGGACCGTGGTTAAAAAATAGGCCTGCGCCGAGTACCACCCCGCATCGGCGTAGGACCTACGATGGGCAGCAAGCCGACCGGCCGAACTTCCGCTACGATTTGGTGGGATTGGAGTCTGATTTACTGCGGTTTGCCGAAAACGCAGGTAGAGTGGGAGGGTTGTTGCAGGCCCTGCCAGAAGTGTCGCAAACTCGCTCCGCCAAACTTAAGTGAGCGGTCAGCCTTTCCGACCAAAGCTTCCGTCAATTTTGATGAAGGCGCAGGCGGCGATGGAGGGGACGGCGCAGATGACGACCCAGATGAAGAAGTTTTGGTAGCCGAGCTGTTCCTGGATCCAGCCGGAGACCATTCCGGGTAGCATGATTCC
>CAJYBQ010000280.1 GCA_913064755.1 uncultured Alphaproteobacteria bacterium | reverse complement strand
CCCTCTATGGTCTGTCCATAGGTGCGGATCTCGCGCCGCAGGTCCCGCGCCGCGTCCTCCAGCGCGGGGAAATAGCTCTGGTTCTGGATCAGGAAGTCATCCACTTCCTCCGCCGGTGACAGGGACCGGTTGTGCGTGCTGCCGGCGCTGAACAGGGTCACCAGCCGCTCGGCCGTGCCGGAGAGCGCGCTGCTCTGCGACAGCACGATCTCGATGAAGCGGGCGCGCCGATCCTCCGGCAGGTCTTCCACCGACGAGAGGATTTCCATGGTGGACCGGACCGCGGCGGCATTGTTCAGCACCTGGTGCACCGCCTCCATCAGTGCCGGGTCCTGGTCCAGCCGGTCGGACAGGGCGGTGATCTGCTGATCCGCGTCGCGCAGGCCCCGCGACAGGCTCAGCAGCGCGCCGGCCCAGTCGGGGTGGCGGCTGACCAGGGCATTGGCAGTGGCGGGGTCGATGCGGTGCTGCAGGATGGACGGGTCTGCCGCCAGTTCGGCCAGACGCTCAACCAGGCGGCGTTCCCGGTCCCCGCTCAGGTCCTCCAGTTCCAGTTCCAGTTCCTCGGCCATGCGTTGCAGCAGGCTGCCACCCACCGCCCGCCGGTCCGCCTCGATCAGGTTGAGGTAGGACGCGGAAATTCCGAGCCGTCGCGCCAGTGCAACCTGCGTCATGCCAAGCGATTTCCGCCTTGCGCGAACCTTCAGACCTATGGGGGCGGCGATGGTCATGATGTGTCCCCGGGAATGATCAATTGGTAAATAATTTACAGAATGACGAATTATCTGGAACAGAAATTTACAAAATTATCGTGAATTATCAATGGTTGTTTGCGTCAATTTACAGACAGGCGTAGTTGTCCTGTAACCCATGGCCTCGAGCCAGGGGCAAAAGGACAAGTTTCCATAAACCCGTTCGGGAGGGGAAAATCGATGACAAGTTTTGATGACAGCAAGACTCGTGGTCTGACGCGCCGTGGCGTGTTGAAGGCTGGTACCGCGCTCGGCGCCGGTGCCGTGATCACGCCGTCGTTCTTCGTGCGCAACGCCTGGGCCGAGGAATTCCGCAACAATCCCGGTAACGCGAGCAGCGTGAAGTTCGGCTTCAACGTGCCGCAGACCGGTGCCTATGCCGACGAGGGCGCAGACGAACTGCGCGCCTACAAGCTGGCCGTGAAGCACATCAACGGCGAAGGCGACGGTGGCATGATGAACACCATGCAGCCGCTGGCGCTGAAGGGTGACGGCATCCTCGGCAAGAAGGTCGAATACGTCACGGGTGACACGCAGACCAAGTCCGACGCCGCCCGCGCATCCGCCAAGCGGATGATCGAAAAGGACGGCGTGATCATGTATTCGGGCGGTTCATCGTCCGGCGTGGCCATCGCCCAGCAGAGCCTGGCGCAGGAGATGGGCGTCATCTTCATGAACGGCCTGACCCATTCCAACGACACCACGGGCAAGGACAAGCGCCGTTACGGCTTCCGCCATTTCTTCAACGCCTACATGTCCGGCGCAGCGCTGGGTCCGGTGCTGAAGGAAACCATGGGTACCGACCGTCGCGCCTACCATCTGACGGCTGACTACACCTGGGGCTGGACGCAGGAAGAATCGATCAAGAACACCACCGAAGCCCTCGGCTGGCAGACGGTCAACGCGGTCAAGACCCCGCTGGGTGCCGGTGACTTCTCCCAGTACATCACGCCGGTGCTGAACTCCGGTGCCGACGTGCTGATCCTGAACCACTACGGCAAGGACATGATCAACTCCCTGACCCAGGCGGTCCAGTTCGGCCTGCGCGACAAGCAGGTCAACGGCAAGGACTTCCAGATCATCGTTCCGCTGTACTCGCGTCTGATGGCGCAGGGTGCAGGTGAGAACATCAAGGGGATCTACGGCACGACCAACTGGAACTGGTCGCTGACCGATGCCGGTTCGCAGGCGTTCGTGAAGTCCTTCGGCCAGGAATACGGCTTCCCGCCGTCGCAGGCCGCGCATACCTGCTACGTCCAGACCATCCTCTATGCCGATGCCTGCGCCCGCGCCGGCACCTTCTACCCGCCCGAGGTGATCAAGGCGCTGGAAGACTTCGAGTTCGACGGCATGGGCAATGGCAAGACCCTCTACCGCGGTGCCGACCACCAGTGCTTCAAGGATGTGCTGGTCGTGCGCGGTAACGAGAATCCGACCAGCCAGTTCGACCTTCTCGAGGTCGTGAAGCAGGTCCCGGCGTCTCAGGTCACCTATGACCCGAGCATCTTCGGTGGCGAATTGGGCCCATACAAGGTCTGAACCACGGAAGTTTCCGCGACCGTCAACGAACGGTCGCGGAAATTCGGACTGGTCCGGCCGCCCCACCTCCCCGGGGGGGCCGGACCGACTTCGTTTCGGCACCGGCGTGACGGCTCTTCCGACGCGATGCACTGACTCCAGGCAGGTGGTTTAATGGACGTCATCCTTCTCCAGCTTCTGAATGGTCTCGACAAGGGCGGTGCCTATGCGCTGATCGCCCTGGGGCTGACCATCATCTTCGGCACGCTCGGCGTGGTGAATTTCGCACATGGTGCGTTGTTCATGCTCGGCGCGTTCTGTGCCGTATCCGTGCAGGCACTGCTGACCATCTCGAAGAAGGTCAAGGACGAGAGCATCACGTTCTTCGATGCCTACAAGGAAGTGCCTTACCTGGAGGCATGGTGGGGCGACACCGGCTCGATGATCATCGATTACGCCGTTCCCCTGTCCATCGTGATCGCCATTCCGCTGATGCTGCTGCTCGGCCTCGGGATGGAACGCGGCCTGATCCGCTATTTCTACAAGCGCCCGCACGCTGAACAGATACTGGTCACCTTCGGCCTCGCCATCGTGATCCAGGAACTGATCAAGGCACAGTTCGGTGCCAACCCGATTCCCACCCCCGCCCCGGAAGTGATCGCCGGCAGCGCCAATGTCGGCCTCTGGGTCGGGCTGGGCGAATCCGTGGTCTATCCCTGGTGGCGGCTGATCTACCTGGCGTTCGCCGGCGTGATCATCGCGGCCGCCTTCGCCTTCCTCAATCTCACGACCTACGGCATGGTTGTCCGTGCCGGCATGGCGGACCGCGAGACTGTTGGCCTGCTGGGCATCAACATCCAGCGCCGCTTCACCATCGTCTTCGGCATGGCCGCGGTCATCGCGGGGCTCGCGGGGGTGATGTACACCCCGATCCTGCCACCCGATTACCACATGGGCATGGACTTCCTGGTGCTGTCCTTCGTGGTCGTGGTGGTCGGCGGCATGGGTTCCCTCGGCGGTGCGGTGCTTGCCGGGTTCCTGCTCGGCATCCTGCAGTCCTTCGCCTCCATGAACGAGGTGAAGTCGATCTTCCCCGGCATCGATCAGATCATCATCTACCTGATCGCCGTCGTCATCCTGCTGATCCGTCCTCGTGGCCTGCTGGGTCGCAAGGGCGTCATGGAGACCTGATTGATGTTTTCCGGTCTGACAACCAACGACAAGCGGCTGTTCATCGGCTTCACCATCGCCGCGCTGGCCATGCCCCTGCTGGCCTGGCCGGTCGGGGCCAACTATCCCGACCTGCTGCAGAAGTTCGCGATCTACGGCATCTTCGCCATCGGCTTCAACATCCTGTTCGGCCTGACCGGCTACCTGTCGTTCGGTCATGCCGCGTTCCTGGGCGTCGGCTCCTACGCGGCGGTCTGGATGTTCAAGGGCGTGACCATGAACGTCATCCCGGCGGTGATCTTCGGGGTCCTGGTCGCGGGCATGTTCTCGGCGGTGATCGGTTTCATCAGCCTGCGCAGGTCCGGCATCTACTTCTCCATCCTGACGCTGGCCTTCGCGCAGATGTCCTACAACCTGGCCTATTCGGTGCTGACACCGATCACCAATGGCGAGACCGGGTTGCAGTTGCGCCAGGACGATGCGCGCGTCCTCGACCGGCTGTTCGTGGACCGGGCGGAGGGCCTGCCGTCGACCAACCTGTTCGGGCTGGAGATGAGCGGCTATCCCGGGTTCTACTTCTGCTGCGTGCTGCTGATCATCGCCTTCTTCATCTCCCTGCGCATCCAGCGTTCGCCGTTCGGCATGATGCTGCGCGCGATCAAGACCAACCAGGTGCGCATGAACTACACCGGCTTCAACACCCGGCCCTATGCGCTGACGGCCTTCATCATCTCCGGCATGTATGCCGGGCTTGCCGGGTCGCTGCTGGCGGTCACGGACCCGCTGGCCGGGGCGGAGCGGATGCAGTGGACGGCATCGGGCGAGGTGGTGCTGATGACCATCCTCGGCGGTGCGGGCACCCTGATCGGTCCCATCCTCGGGGCCGGGCTGATCAAGTACTTCGAGAACATCTTCTCCTCCTACAACGACATCATGTTGAGCGAGAGCTTCTCGTTCCTGCCCGATTTCCTGAACGACACGCTGGTGTTCGTCATCGGCCCGTTCGTCGGGGAAGGGTGGAGCCTGCTGCTCGGTATCGTGTTCATGGCCATCGTGATCTTCCTGCCCGGCGGGTTGATGGAGGGTCTGACCAGGATCCATGCCTGGTATCGACGGCGTGGTAGCGGTGGTACCCCGACTGCTGGCTCAGCCAGTTCCAGCCAGGCAGCCGAGTAAGGATTACGGACATGGCCATCCTTGAAGTGAACGATGTGAACAAGGCGTTTGGCGGCCTGAAGGCGCTGCACGCGGTCAACCTGTCGGTGGAAGAGGGCTCGGTACACGCCATCATCGGCCCCAATGGCGCGGGCAAGTCGACCCTGCTGAACTGCTTCGTCGGGCGCCTGATTCCGGATACCGGCAGCGTGGTCTTCAACGGCAAGTCGCTGCTGGGCATCAAGCCGCACGAGATCAACCAGACCGGCGTCGCCCGCGTGTTCCAGACGCCGGAGATCTTCACCGATCTCAGCATCCTCGAGAACGTCATAATCCCGGCGTTTGCCAAGCTGGACGGCGCGTTCCGCATCAACGCGTGGCATACCGTCGGCACGCGCGGCGAAGTGCGCGACATGGCCGAGAAGGTACTGGTCGACGTCGGGCTGGAGGGCAAGCGCGATGTCATTTCCTCCAGCCTGTCACGCGGTGACAAGCGCAGGCTGGAAATGGCGATGTGCCTGGTCCAGGAACCGAAGCTGCTGTTGCTGGACGAACCGACGGCGGGCATGTCCCGCGCCGACACCAACAATACCGTCGACCTGCTGCAGCGGGTAGGCACGGATATCACCAAGATCGTCATACAACACGACCTGCACGGGGTGTTCAGCCTTGCCGGCCACATGCACGTCCCCGGGCAGGCGGCGCGGAACGCGGGGGG
>CAJYBQ010000279.1 GCA_913064755.1 uncultured Alphaproteobacteria bacterium | reverse complement strand
CCGTTGTTCCCGATGATCGCGCAGCGATAGCCCATCACCTGCGTCTGCACGCAGACGGTGCTGACGCCGTATCCCGGTTTGACATCGGTCAGGTCCGAAACGTCGACGATCCGCGCTATCACCTCGTGAACGTCATCGGGCGTGCGGTAATCCACCGGCACTACACCCGCGATCTCGTCGGAATCGTACAGAGGTGGGGCGAAGCCCGACAGTTCCGGACGCGGACAGCGCGTGTTCCAGCCCAGCCGCTCGATCACTTCCGCCGGAATGCCGCGGCCATTTCCGGTGACGGGCACCTCCAGGCTGCCGTCGCCAGGCCTCGCCGCCGTGATCCGCACCTTGCAGTCGGGGGCATTGTGCGCCACCGCGTTGTTCACCAGGTTGGTCAGCATCGTCCGCACGCAGGCCCTGTCCGCACGGATCATCAGCCCCGGGTCGGCCGCGTCCTGGTCCCCCTGCGCGCCACGGACGGTCAGCCCCCCCTGGACGCATTCGTCGATCACCGCCTGCAGGTCGAAGAGCGAAGTTTCCAGCGGCCTTTCCTCCTCGGCGATCTCCAGCACGCTCTCGACCATTGTCTGGAGTTGCCGGCCGGAGGTCGAGATGTCCCAGGCATATTCGCGGTACTTCGGCGTGCCGACCGACCCCAGCGCCTCCGTCGCGATCATTTCGGACAAGCCGATGATGCCGTTCAGCGGCGTGCGGAATTCGTGGCTCATGTGCGAGATGAAGTTCAGCTTCGTCAGGTTGGCCTTTTCCACCGCGGCCAGCGCGTCGCGCAATTCGTCCGACTGTTCCTCCAGCCGCACGATGTCGCGGAACGCGCGCAGCGCCGCGTAGATCGTCGTCACCAGCTTGGTGCTGGTGAGCCCGCTCTTGTCCTTGTAATCGTTGATGTCGTAGTCCCGGATCACCTGCTGTTCCGGTGCGAAGCCGGGCTGGCCGGTGCGCATGACGATCCGCACGAGCGGGTTCGACAGTTCCTCGCGAACCCAGCGCACGAACTCGAGCCCCACGTATTCGGTTTCCATCACCACGTCGAGCAGCACGACCGCCACGGCGGTCTTGTCGGACTTGTCAGCGAGTATCCGGCGCGCCTCTTGCGCGGAATAGGCGCTGGTGATCTCCAGCGGCCGGTCCTCGAAGCTGAAATCGTCAAGCGCGAAACGTGTTACCCGATGCCCGGACTCGTCGTCCTCGACGACAAGAATCTGCCATGGCAACAGCCCGCCTTCGGACACGACCGACGGACGGTCCTCGATGTTTGCCACCTGATCGTCCGTCATCCTGCCCGGCCTCCTGTTGCCGGAACAGCATCAAATGGCTCAAAGGATCGATCCGTCCGCATTTGCCCTCCACACTGAACGAGGCCTGACTGTCCCCCGGTCCAGTAAACATGATCTGCCCCCCCGTGCAAAGCCCGGCCGCCGGTCGGCGGCGAGCGGTGCCATGCGGTGCCCGGTGATATCGGCCCGGCCTATGCGCATGATGCGAAAACATTCATCGACACCGGCTGTTCACGGGCAAATCAATCGAGCTGACCTGCACCAACACGCAGAGATTGGATGGATACCTGGAATGAAATGGTGGGCGCGGCTGGGATTGAACCAGCGACCCCTACGATGTCAACGTAGTGCTCTCCCACTGAGCTACGCGCCCCCTGCGTCCCGTGGGAAAAGTGTCGGGACGCGGGCGGTTCTATAGCCGGGGCAGGGCGGGGCCGCAAGGGGTTTTGGCTGTTGCTGCCGTCATGGCTGCCCCCTTGCGGCGCGCGCGTCAGCTTCCGGTGAACGCGGGCGGGCGCTTTTCGTGGAACGCGGCGCCGCCTTCGACGAAGTCATCGGAGTTGCGAATGGCCTCGATATCGCGCCGGGCGAGGCCGGCCAGTTCGGACGGCCCCTTCGGCAGGGTGGCCGCGACGTGGCGTTTCAGGGTGCGCACGACCAGCGGTGCCATGGCCGCCAGGCGGCTTGCCTGGTCCATCGCCACGTCCATCAGCTCCGCCTGCGGCACCACCCGGTTGACCAGCCCGACCTCGTAGGCGCGCCGGGCCGACAGCGGTTCCCCCAGCAACATGAACTCCATGGCGATCTTGTGGGGGATGCGGCTGGCGACAGAGCTGATCAGCCCGCCGGAAATGCCCACCTTGGCCTCCGGATAGATGAAGCGGGCATCATCGGCCATGACGCAGAGGTCGCAGAACTGCACCAGGATGAAGGCACCGTCGACGCAGGTGCCGTTGACGGCGGCAATCACCGGCTTGTCCACCGCCACGCCGACATCGGGGCTGAACGGCCAGATCTCCGGCGGGTCGGACAGGTCCGCACCGACGGAGAAATGCCTGCCCGCGCCGGTCAGGATCGCGGCCCGTTCCGGCCCATCCTGGAACCGGTGCCAGGCGGCGGCCAGTTCATCGCCCAGGTCACGCGACAGGGCATTGTACTTGTCCGCGCGGTTCAGGGTGATGATGGCGACATCCCCCTTCGTCTCGTATTTCACCAGGTCCATCTATGCGTCCTCCCCGGGTTTCGCTGTCGGCTTCGGATCGGGATGCCGTTTCTTCACCAGGTAGCTGTGGCTGCCCTCCAGCACCTGCACCCCGTCCTGATTGTGCACGGTGGCACGGCAGACCACGACACCTGTGGTGCGGCCGGGGCGCAATTCGCTGATGGTCAGCAGCGGATAGAGCGTGTCCCCGGCATAGACCGGGGCCAGGAACTTCGCCGAGGCCTCGATGAAGCCGATCAGCGATTCACCGATGACATGCGGAAAGATGCCCGCCCCCGCCGCGGTCTGCGCCATGACCTGCAGCCCGTGCGCCAGCAGGCCCCGGTGCCCCTGCCGCTTGCAGTATTCGACGTCGTAGTGGATCGGGTGGTTGTCCCCCGATGTCAGCTGGAAGGACGCGAACAGCGCATCGGTCTGGGTGCGGGAGTTGATGTAGAATTCCTGCCCCAGTTCCAGGTCCTCGAACCATGACGGTTCGCACATCCGGTGATTTGCCGGATCGAAGGTCTCGCTCATTCTCTTCCTCTCCCCTGTTGGCCTGGCGCGCCACCCCCGTGCAGGAACGCCGGCAGGTCAGCGACCGAATTCAGGACGATATCGGCCAGCGGTGCCAGGTCCGACCGGTCACCGGTGCCGGACAGCACCCCGACGGCCAGTCCCGCCCCGGCGGCGCGCGCCATTTCCAGATCATGGACATTGTCGCCCACCATGGCGACCGCATCCGGCGCGCAGCCGACATGCGCGGCGAAACGGTGCAGCTGATCGGCCGCCGGCTTGGGCCGGTCCACGGAATCATAGCCCTGCACCAGGCTGAACCGGTCCAGCAGGGTCAATGCCCGCAGGGTGGCGACCGCACTTTCCGCACCGTCGTTGGTGGCGACACCCAGATGGTACCCAGCGGCGTCCAGGGCGGTAAGTGCCGATTCCACCCCCGGCAGGGCAACCGCGTGCGCGGCCCCCTCGATCACGCAGGCGTGGTTGAAGCGATCGACCAGCAGTTGTCGCGCCGCCTGGTCACGTCCGGCGAGTTCCGGGTACCAGAGGTCCACCGTCTCCACGATCGTTCCGGCGGCGATGATCGACCCGGCGCGGAACCGCCCCGTGCCAGCGTCATAGCCACCGATGTCCAGCAGGTGTGCCGCCTGCGCCGGGTCGTCGGGCGCCGCCTCCGCCGCCAGCATCGCCATCACCGGATACCAGGTCCGGTCGAAGTCGATCAGCGTGCCATCCTTGTCGAACAATATCGCGCGCAGCGCCAAACCGTGCCCTCCCCTGATGTCGCCCTGCCGTCATGCCGACCTGCGCCAGGGACCCTTGCCCGATGCAGCAACAGCAGGAATGATGCGCATCATGCGTCAGGGGAGGGTGCGGATGGAACAGGCGGACTACACCGAATTGCTGGACGCGGAGATCCGCGCCTTCATCGCGGAAACCGACAGCTACTATCCACCGGATGCCGTGGACCATTCGATCGCGGAACAGCGCCGGGTCTATGACCGGATGTGCCGGGCATTCTTCGCTGGCTATCCCGCCGGGGTAAGCGCACGGGACACCACGGTGGCGGCCCCGGACGGCCACCCGGTCGCCATCCGCAGTTACACCAGCGCCGGGCAGGCCGCCGCGGCGGCGGTGCTGTACCTGCATGGCGGCGGCTTCGTGGTTGGCGGGCTGGACAGCCACGATGACGTCTGTGCCGAGATCTGTTACCGCACCGGCTTCGATGTCGTGTCCGTCGATTACCGCCTCTGCCCGGAACACCTGCATCCTGCGGCCTTCAACGATGCCATGGCCGCGTGGCAGTACCTGCGCGCGGCAACCGACCTGCCCATCGTGCTGGCCGGGGACAGCGCCGGCGGCAACCTGGCAGCGGCACTGGCGCACATGACCCGGGGCGCGCCCACGCCGCCCGTCGGACAGGTATTGATCTATCCCGGCCTGGGCGGCGACATGGACAGCGGGTCCTACCTGGCCCATGCGGATGCGCCGATGCTGAAGCGACGGGACCTGGTGTTCTACAAGGACCTGCGCAGCGGCGGGCAGGACCTGGCGGGGGACGCCAGCTATGCGCCGCTGTGGGACACGGATTTCAGCGGCCTGCCACCGACCTTCGTCGCCTCGGCCGAATGTGACCCGATCTCGGATGACGGGGACGTCTATGCCCGGCGCATTCGTGCTGCCGGTGGACAGGCTGTCTGGCTGAACGACCGGGGCCTGGTGCACGGCCATCTGCGCGCCCGTCACGGCAGCGTCAGGGCCGCGCAGAGCTTTGACCGCATCGTTGCAGCCATCGACAGCCTTGGACGCGCTGGCAAGCTGCCAAGGGGGGCTTGAGGGCCTGCCGGAAAGCCGGCACCCCCGTGCATCCGCCGGGCGGGGGCACTGCGCGGGTGGCGCACGATGATCGGGGCCATCGACCTGCCGTCTGCTGACCACTGACCACGACGAAACCAACGATGCCGAACAAGGTACGAGTCCAGCGGTAGGCGGAGGAGAGACTGCTGGATGGGCAGCCAACGCGCGCCTTACTGCGCGGTCACGTGAAAGACCGGCGCATCGGGATAGAACGCGCTATAGGCGAAGACGCAGTCGACGCCGTGCACCACGTCGGTATCGACGCCGTCCTGCATTCTCCTGACGGTGAAGTTGCCGACATCGCGCCCTTCGGCGCTTACCTGCCTCTCCAGAGCGCACTCCCGCCGCGGTTCCCAGCGGCTCGCACGCCCTTCCCCCCGAAGCACCACGCGGCACCCCCACACCCAATCCAACCCCCCCGCCCCACCGCCACCCCCCCTCACCCCCCCCCCCACCAG
>CAJYBQ010000278.1 GCA_913064755.1 uncultured Alphaproteobacteria bacterium | reverse complement strand
CCCTGACACCGCCGCGCGCCCCGTCACACCGGTGCGGCAGCCATTCGTCTTGCAGCACTCGGAGGCGCAGGCTGCTAGAGCCCGTGGAGAACATGAACCGCGCGGCCATCAAGCCGTCTCGCTCCGCAGCGCACATGACACAGATGATGGTGCACAACCCGCTGTATGACATGGCGCACGCGCTAGCGGGGCGCGCCACCGCTGCCGCGGGGGACGTGCTTCAGGGCATCACCCGCCGCTACGGCAAGCCCTCCTTCGGCCTGGACGAGATCACCATCGATGGTGCGCCGGTCAAGGTGACGGAGCAGATCGTCTATCGGAAGACATTCGGCCAGCTGAAGTACTTTTCCCGCGACACCAGCGCACTGAACCGCCGCCGGGCAGACCCGCGTGTGCTGATCGTGGCGCCCTTGTCGGGCCATTACGCGACCCTGCTGCGCGGCACCGTTGCCGCGATGCTGCCGGAGCACGAGGTCTTCATCACCGACTGGCGCGATGCGCGTAACGTGCCGGTGTCGGAAGGCTCCTTCGACCTGGAAGACTACATCGAATACGTGATGGAATTCCTGCGCGTGCTTGGCCCCAACACGCATGTGATCGCGGTCTGCCAGCCGGGACCGGCGGTTCTGGCGGCGACGGCGCTGATGTCGGAAGACGGCGACGCGGCCGCCCCGGCGACCCTGACCATCATGGGCAGCCCGATCGATCCCCGGTTGAGCCCGACGGTGCCCAACGATCTGGCCACATCGAAGCCCATCGAATGGTTCAGGAACAATGTCGTCATGCGTGTGCCGGCGCCCCACGCGGGCTTCATGCGGTCGGTCTATCCGGGCTTCCTGCAGCTCACGGGTTTCATGACCATGAACCTGGACCGCCACATCGACGCGCACAAGAAGCTCTACGAAGGGCTGATCGCCGGTGACGGCGATTCCATCGACGGTCATCGCAAGTTCTACGACGAGTACCTGTCGGTGATGGACCTGACCTCGGAATACTACCTGCAGACGCTGGAAGTCGTGTTCCAGCGGTTCGACCTGCCCAATGGCACCATGATGTACCGTGGCCGCCGCGTCGACCTGACCAAGATCACCAAGACCGCGCTGTTCACGGTGGAGGGGGAGAAGGACGACATCTCCGGCATCGGTCAGACCCAGGCGGCGCACGACCTGTGTATCAACATCCCGTCGAACAAGCAGATGGACTACATCCAGGATGGCGTCGGCCACTACGGCGTCTTCAACGGCGGTCGCTGGCGCACCGAGATCCAGCCGCGCATCCGCGATTTCATTCGCTCCTTCCCGGTTCTCGGCGCCTGAACCATGGTGGATGCGGGGGGCGGTCTGACGCTGGACGGCCCCGGCATCCTGAACGCCTTTCAGGCATGGCAGGCCGCGCGCGCCGGACAGCCCGTTTCATGGCGGCTTGAAGGTGACCCGGTAGAGGGGTGCGCCCTGCCTGCCCGCGATGATGTGCTGATTTCAGGGTATGGGCAGGATCGGGTGGACCTGTCTGCCGGACTGCTGCACATCGCCCCGCATCTCGTTCGCCCGATCCGCATGGTGGAGCCGGGCTTGCCCGCGCCCGGTTTCTGGGGACGGCTGTTCGGCGGGCGGAATCGGAACAACGGCAGACTGGACCCCGACGACCCGATGATCGCGCCGAACTTCCGGCCGATGTATCACGGGTATACCCTGGACCAGGCGGTACTGGTGGATGTGTCCCGGCTTGTCATCGCGCTGGCACGCGATTGCGTGGCGCATGGCGGCGAGATCGTCATCCGCCGAAACGCATCGGATGCCGGTGGCGCGGGTGCGATACCCCGTGAAGACGCGGTCTTTCGCGTATCGGCAGTATCCGACCGGCCATGGCGGGAAGACATCGGCTACCTGGGCCATGTCGCCGACAGCCGGATCCTGATGCTTCCTCTCCCCGGTGGCTACATGCTCACCGACTGCAGTTTCCCTGAGGCATCCGACGATGACCCGCGGGCCTTTCTCGGCCAGGTGCACGCCGAGGTCCTGGTGAAGCCGCCGGGTCGGCAAGGCCTTCGTCTCGGCAGTGGCGAAGGCGGCCGCACCCCGGCACGACAGGGCGTGGCCGCGCTCCTTCCGCTGACACCGGCGCTTGCTGTCGGGCCTGAGCCGCTGCTGGACGGTCGGCTTGACGGGGGTTACGGCATGTTCGCCAACCGGCTGGCTGCCACCTGGTCGCATCTGGACGCGGCCTACATCCGCACCCTGATGAGCCGTCACGGTGCGGCCACGCCGGAGGTGCTGGGGCAGGTGCATCGCGACGCGGACCTGGGCGAGGACTTCGGCGGGGGTCTGCGGGAACGGGAAGTACGCTGGATGATCGACCACGAATGGGCGCGGACGGCAGAGGACGTGTTCCTGCGCCGGGGCCCGTTCCAGTACACCGGCACGGACCTGTCGCGGCTGCAGGACTGGATGGATCGGCATGGTCCCGTGGTGTAAGCATTGCCCCTGACCACATCGGATCGGGGGAATGGACATGGCGAACACATTGCACGAGCTGCTGGGAACCGGCGCGGCCGACGCACCCGCGATCGGGGCGGAGGGCCAGGCTGACCTGACCCACGGGGCACTGCGGGACTTCGCCGCGCAAGTCGTCGCCGACCTGAACGGTTTCGGGATCGGACGCAATGACCGTGTCGCCATCGTGCTGCCGAACGGTCCGGAGATGGCGACCGCTTTCCTGACCGTCGCCTGCGGCGCGACCACGGCCCCGCTGAATCCGGCCTATCGCGCCGACGAGTTCGATTTCTACCTGGATGACCTGAATGCCAGGGCCCTGATCGTCATGCACGACTATGACGGGGATGCGGTCGCGGCGGCCGAGAAGCGCGGTGTCGCGGTATTGCGCCTGACCCCGCGCGCCGATGCGGCGGCGGGCCTGTTCGACCTTTCCGGCGATGCAGGCTCCGCACCGGCTGCGACCGGCATGGCAGGGGCAGGTGACGTGGCGCTGGTGCTGCATACGTCCGGCACCACGTCACGCCCCAAGATCGTGCCCCTGTCGCAGGCCAATGTCGCGGCCAGCGCGGCCCATATCCGCACGGCCCTGAACCTGACCGCCGCCGATCGCTGCCTGAACATCATGCCGTTGTTTCATATCCACGGGCTGATCGCGGCAGTGCTGAGTTCCGTCTGCGCCGGCGCCAGCGTCTGGTGCAGCCCCGGCTTCAACGCGCTGCGCTTCTTCGGCTGGATGGAGGTGGCAAGGCCGAACTGGTACACCGCCGTGCCGACGATGCACCAGGCGATCCTCAGCCGCGCCGGCCGCAACAGCGACCTGATCGCGGCCCAGCCGTTGCGGCTGATCCGGTCGTCGTCGTCGTCCCTGCCGCCGCAGGTGATGGCGGAGTTGGAGGAAACCTTCGGCTGCCCCGTGATCGAGAGCTATGGCATGACCGAGGCGGCGCACCAGATGGCGTCGAACCCGTTGCCCCCCGCCGCGCGCAAGCCCGGCTCCGTCGGCGTTGCCGCAGGGCCGGAAGTCGCCATCATGGATGTCGATGGCAATATCCTGGAGCAGGGCGCGACCGGCGAGATCGTCATCCGCGGCCCCAACGTCACGTCCGGCTATGAAGCCAATTCGAAAGCCAATGCAGAGAACTTCACCAATGGCTGGTTCCGCACCGGCGACCAGGGCGTGCTGGACGCCGACGGCTACCTGAGCATCACCGGCCGGTTGAAGGAGATCATCAACCGGGGCGGCGAGAAAATCTCCCCGCGCGAGGTGGACGAGATCCTGATGGAGCACGAGGCCGTGGCCCAGGTCGTCACCTTTGCCATGCCGCATCCGAAGCTGGGCGAGGAAGTCGCCGCGGCGGTTGTCCTGAGGGAAGGGGCGACGGCCACGGATCGGGAAATCCGCGATTTCGCTGCCACCCGGCTGGCCGACTTCAAGGTGCCGCGCAAGCTGCTGATCCTCGACGAGATCCCCAAGGGCGCCACCGGCAAGCTGCAGCGGATCGGACTGGCGGAAAAACTTGGCCTCGCCTGAAGCCACCACGGATGCAGCCGTGGCAGCGGAAACCGGCGCCGTTGACGGCACCGCCGCTGCCACGAAGGCACCTGATCCGTCGCCGCCACACCGGACGATCGCCATACCGGACTTCTGCCTGGTGCTGCTGATCGGCGCGTCCGGGGCGGGCAAGGCGCCCGTCGGGCGGCGGTGGTACGGCCCGACGGAGGTCGTGTCGTCGGACACCTGCCGGGCACTGGTCGGTGATGACGAGGCCGAGCAGACGGCCAGCACCGCCGCCGTCGAACTGCTGGCCTTCATCGCCGACAAGCGGCTGGCTGCCCGGCGGTTGACCGTCATCGACGCGACGAACGTGCGACCGGCGGATCGCAAGCCGTTGCGGGCGCTGGCGAAGAAATACCATGCGCCGGTCGTGGCGCTGTTGCTGCTGACCGACAGGAAGACCTGTGTCGAACACAACCGGCTGCGGCCCGGACGAACGGTGCCGGCAGCGGTGATTGCCCGCCAGCATGCCGCCCTGAAACGCGGTCTCGCCAGTCCCGAGGAACACGAGAATTTCGAGGCCGTGCAGGTCTTCGAGATGGTCGGCGAAATCGCTGAGCTGGAACGGGTGACGCGCGATCGCCTCCCCGCCCAGTGACGCGACGATGCCGGTCCGCTCGCCCTCCCGGGCGACGTGCATGGCTCGCTGCGCGCGCTCGAGAGCCTGCGGCGGCCGCTGCTGGACGGTGGAATCGGGTCTCAGACCGCCGAATCGGCGCTCGAGTTCCTGCGCCGGGCCAACGGTGTGTTCTGCTTCATTGAGACCGAGAAGCAGAGCGCCGATGCCGAGGTCGAGGGCCTGATCGCGGAGCGCGCGGCGGCCAAAGCCGCCAAGGATTGGGGACGCGCCGATGCTGCCCGTGACCGGCTGAACGAGCTGGGGATTGAGCTGCAGGACACGCCCAACGGCGTGGTTTGGCGCCGTCGCTAGCGCTGGGTCGGGGCGGGACCTTGGGCTGACTGTGAGGCCGACTCCGCATGGCCGCGATGGAACGGGAGCCGCCCCAGAGCAAATTGACATCGCTATTAAGCAGGGAAAGATTGTTGCTAAAGGTCAAAACTTGCCCGCTGCATGCGCCAACGAAATCATTGATGGCAAGGATCAATGGCTCATGCCAGGGCTGCTGGATATTCATACCCACCTCGATCTTGATGTCGAAATCGATCCAGGCCTATCCGAAGCCGTCCGCCATGGCACCACCACCGTGCTCGTGGGCAATTGCAGCTTAGGGCTATGCTACGGTGCGCAAAAAAAAGATGGCGCCGCCCCCATAG
>CAJYBQ010000277.1 GCA_913064755.1 uncultured Alphaproteobacteria bacterium | reverse complement strand
CGTCCCGTGTTTCACACCGGCCCGTTCAGCAACCTGGTGCTGGCCGGGCTGCGGCAGATGTCCGACAGCGCCCATGGCCATGACGGGCTGGCCGCGCACGGGATCGAGGTGGTGCACCGGCGCGCGCTGGCGCTGGACCCGGAACGCCGCACCCTGCGTCTGGCCGATGACAGCGTGATCGGCTTTCGCAAGGCGATCCTGTCCCCCGGCATCGACATGCGCTGGAACGCGCTGCCCGGTTATGACGCCGTGGCGGCGGAGACCATGCCGCACGCCTGGAAGGCAGGGCCGCAGACCGCCCTGCTGCGGCGGCAACTGGAGGCCATGGCCGACGGCGACACGGTGATCATCGTGCCGCCCGACAATCCGTTCCGCTGCCCCCCCGGCCCCTATGAACGCGCCAGCCTGATCGCCCACTGGCTGCAGCGGCACCGGCCCCGGTCGAAGGTCCTGATCCTCGACGCCAAGGACGGTTTCTCGAAGCAGGCCCTGTTCAGGCAGGGCTGGGCGGCGCTCTATCCGGGCCTGATCGAGCATGTCCGGGCCACGGACGACGGCCGCATCGTGACGGTCAACGCGGCTGAGGGCTGGGTCGAAAGCGCCTTCGGCACCCGGCATGCCGCGGCAGTGATCAATGTCATCCCGCCGCAATGGGCCGGTGCCATCGCGCGTGACGCCGGGCTGGTCAACGCCGACGGCTGGTGCCCGGTGGACCCGGTCACCTTTGCCTCCGACATGGCAGCGGACGTGCACGTCATCGGTGACGCCGCCGTGGCCGGGCAGATGCCGAAGTCGGGATTTTCCGCCAACAGCCAGGGCAAGGTTGCCGCCGCGAACATCGTGCACGCGCTGGCCGGGCGGGACCCGGTGGCCGGTTCCTTCGCCAATACCTGCTACAGCCTGGTCGGGCCGGAACACGGCATTTCCGTCGCCAAGGTCTATCGATCCACGCCCGCCGGCATTGTCGGCATCGACGGTTCCGGTGGCCTCAGCCCGATGGATGCCGGCGCCGCCGTCCGCGCCCACGAGGCCGCCTTTGCCGAGGGCTGGTACGCGTCCATCACCAGCGACATGTTCGGATGAGCCCCGGCGGTTCCCCTGGAGGAACCGCCCGTCGCAGCTTCGGTCGTTACTTCGCCCGGTTCTGGCGGTTGTCGATCAGGTCGTCGACCACCGCCGGGTCGGCCAGGGTGGACGTGTCGCCAAGGCTGCCGAAATCATCCTCCGCGATCTTGCGCAGGATGCGGCGCATGATCTTGCCGGAGCGGGTCTTCGGCAGGCCGGGGGCCCACTGCAGCTTGTCGGGGCTGGCGATGGGGCCGATTTCCTTGCGCACCCATTGCACCAGTTCCTTCTTCAGCGCATCCGTGCCCTCGACACCCGCATTCAGGGTGACATAGGCGTAGATGCCCTGGCCCTTCACGTCATGCGGATAGCCCACGACCGCGGCCTCCGCGACGTTGTTGTGGGCGACCAGTGCGCTTTCCACCTCCGCCGTACCCATGCGATGGCCCGAGACATTGATCACGTCATCGACGCGGCCGGTGATCCAGAAATAGCCGTCTTCGTCCCGATTGGCCCCGTCGCCGGTGAAATAGCGCCCGGGATAGGTGGAGAAATAGGTCTGGATGAAGCGTTCATGGTCGCCGTAGACGGTGCGCATCTGCCCCGGCCAGCTGTCCGTGATGCACAGGTTGCCGCTGGCCACGCCGTCCAGTTCGTTGCCGTGCTCGTCCACCAGGATCGGCTTGATGCCGAAGAACGGGCGGGTGGCGGAGCCGGGCTTCAGCGCCGTCGCACCGGGCAGCGGCGTGATCAGGATGCCGCCGGTTTCCGTCTGCCACCAGGTATCCACGATGGGGCAACGCCCTTCGCCCACCACGTCGTGATACCACTGCCAGGCCTCCGGGTTGATCGGTTCCCCCACCGAGCCGAGCAGGCGCAGTGACTTGCGGCTGCTGGCCTTCACCGGCCCGTCGCCCGCGCCCATCAGCGCCCGGATGGCGGTCGGCGCGGTATAGAACAGGCTGACGTCGTGCTTGTCGCAGACCTGCCAGAAGCGTCCGTTGTCGGGGTAATTGGGCACCCCTTCGAACATCACCGTGGTCGCGCCATTGGCCAGCGGTCCGTAGAGGATATAGCTGTGGCCGGTGACCCAGCCGACATCGGCGGTGCACCAGTAGACCTCCCCCGGCTTGTAGTCGAAGACGTATTCATGGGTCATGGAGGCATAGACCATGTAACCGCCGGTGGTGTGCAGCACGCCCTTCGGCTGACCGGTGGAACCGGAGGTATAGAGGATGAACAGCGGGTCCTCCGCGTTCATCGGCACCGCCGGGCAATCGGCGGACTGGGCGGCGGTCAGTTCGTCGTACCAGACGTCGCGGCTGTCGTTCCAGGCGATGTCGCCGCCGGTGCGGCGCACCACGACGACCGTCTTCACGTCCAGGCCATGCCCGTCGATGGCGGCGTCCGTATTGGCCTTCAGCGGGATCTTGCGGCCCCCGCGCACGCCCTCGTCCGAGGTGATGATGCAGGTGGACTCGCAATCCTCGATCCGGCCGGCCAGCGCCTCCGGCGAGAACCCGCCGAAGACCACCGAATGCACCGCCCCGATGCGGGCACAGGCCAGCATGGCGACGGCGGCCTCCGGGATCATCGGCATGTAGATGGTGACCCGGTCGCCCTTCTTCACGCCACGCGCAAGCAAGCCGTTCGACAGGCGGCAGACCCGTGCATGCAGGTCGGCATAGGTGATCGTTTCATCCTGGTCCGGCTCGTCACCCTCCCAGATGATCGCGGTCTGGTCGCCGCGTTCCGCCAGGTGGCGGTCGAGGCAGTTGTAGGCGGCGTTCAGTTCCCCGTCGGCATACCAGTTGATGTGCAGGTCATCGGCGTTGAAGGAAACATCCTTCACGCTCGTGTAGTCCTTCGACCAGGTGATGCGCTTGCCGTGTTCGGCCCAGAAACCCTCGTTATCCTCGACGGAGCGCTGATACATGGCCAGGTAGGCGTCATTGTCCACATGGGCGCTGGTGGCCCAGGCATCACTGACGGGGTAGGTCTTGGCCATGATCGTGTTCCCTCTGAAGGTTGGCGTTTCTTATGCGCCGAAAATGGCACGGTCGGGCCGCGCCACGCAACGGTCGGATTGGGAATATTTGCCCTGCAGCAGGCGGTTTCCCTGCGTCAGGCCAACCAGAACCGGCGGGTGAACAGCACCATGACCGTGAACAGCTCCAGCCGCCCCAGCAACATGCCCGCCGACAGCAGCCACTTCGCCGTATCCGGCAGCGGCTGGAAATTGCCCGACGGGCCGATGATGTCGCCCAGCCCGGGGCCGACGTTGGCCACGGCGGTGGCGGCCCCGGACAGGGCCGTCGTCATGTCCAGCCCGGTCAGGGTCAGCAGGAAGGCCAGCACCCCGAAGACCATGGCGAACAGGAAGAAGTAGCTCATCACCGCGTCGGTCACGTGGCTTTCGATGGGCCGGCCGTTGAACCGCGCCACCCGGACCGAGTTCGGGCGGATCAGTTCCTGGATCTGCACCCGCGCGTTCTCGAACATCACCTTGAAGCGGAAGATCTTGATGCCGCAGCTGGTGGACCCGGCACAGCCGCCGATGAACATGGCAAAGAAGAACAGCGCCGTCGCCGCCCGCCCCCAGTTGCCGTAGTCGTCGGACGCGTAGCCGGTGCCGGTCATGACGGAAATGACGTTGAACAGCATCAGCCGCAGCCCGTCGACCGGCGCCACGTCGGTGAACAGGTCGGTCAGCAGCGCCACCAGTGCGAACAGGCCGCCCAGGGTGATGAAGAACCAGCGCACCTGGGTGTCGCGCCACAGCGCCAGCGGCCGCCCGCGCACCACCTGCAGGTAGAGCACGAAGGGCAGGGAGCCGAGCACCATGAAGACGATGATGATCCATTCCATGCCCGGGTTGGCGAAGCCGCCGATGGAGGCGTCCCGGGTGGAGAAGCCGCCGGTCGCCACGGTGGTCATCGCATGCGCCATGGCGTCGAAGGACGACAGTCCGACCCCCCAGAGCAGCACGGCGCAGCACAGCGTCAGCAGCAGGTAGATCACCGCCGTGGCCCCGGCGATCTGCGCCGCGCGGGGCATGGCCTTGTCGGAGCTTTCGGAACTTTCCATGCGGAACAGCTGCATGCCGCCGATCTGCAGCAGCGGCAGAACGGCAATGGCGGTGACGATGATGCCGACCCCGCCGAGCCATTGCAGGATCGACCGCCAGATCAGGATGCCCGGCGGCGCGTTGTCCAGCCCGGATATGACGGTGGACCCGGTGGTGGTCAGGCCCGACATCGCCTCGAAGAACGCGTCGGTGTAGGACATTTCCAGCCCGGCCAGCACGAAGGGCAGGGCGGAGAAGGTCGGCAGCACCAGCCAGACCGAAGTCGTCAGGATGAAGGCACCGCGCAGGCTGAGGCGGATGCCGCGCCGCCAGGTGCAGGCGGTCACCGTGCCGCCCAGGAACCCGGTGGTTCCGGCGGCGATCAGGAAGACCTGGAAATCATCGTTGTCCGCGACCAGGTCCACCACCGCGGGGATCAGCATGGCCAGCGCCAGCATCACCGCGAAGATGCCGTTGATCAGGAAAATGCCGCGTGGGTCACCCATTCCAGCAGCATCAATTCAGGATCTGGTCGCGACGCGGCAGGTCGAGGGAAAAGGCGGGAATGGCGATGCGGAAGCGTGATCCGCCGCCCGACTGCATGACGTAGTGGCCGACCATGATGCCGCTGGGGGTCTTCAGCGGACAGCCGCTGGCATAGGTGAAATGCTGACCGGGTTCCAGGACCGGCTGCTTGCCGATCACGCCCGGTCCCTCGACCTCCTCCACCCGGCCATGGCCGTCGGTGATGTGCCAGTAGCGGTCGATGAGCTGCACCGTGTCCGGCCCGTCGTTCTCTATCGTCACCTCGTAGGCCCAGACATAGCGGCCCTGTTCCGGTTCCGACTGGTTGGCCAGGTACACGGGCTTGACGCGCACGACCATGTCGCCGGTGCGGGCAACATAACGTCCATCGGAATCGAACTGCTGATCTGCTGACATGCGGCGGAGTATCCGGCGCGGCCCGCGGGTTGTCCAGCACGGCGATGTCGCGATTGCTGCGGATGAACCGGCGCTTCGGCTGTGCCGTCCCTCTCCCCCACCCGGCCACCCACTGGATCATCCTGAATGGGTGGCCGGGTGGGGGAGAGGGACGGCACAGACCATCAGACAGACAAACGCGCTCAGGCAGCGCGCGCCGCGGGCCGCGGGATGTGGAAGGCGTCGATCCTGATCGGTTGCCCGACCCGCGCCCGGTCGGCGGCGG
>CAJYBQ010000276.1 GCA_913064755.1 uncultured Alphaproteobacteria bacterium | reverse complement strand
TTCAAAAGCCGTTGCAGAATGATGAAATCGACTTCGTCATCGTCGACGATGAGTATTCGCTTTGCCCCGGCATGAGCCACAAAGTCCTGAGCATGGCTCAAGTCCTGTGCCGACAGGTTCTGCATGTCGATTTTTCCATGAACGTGGAACAACGTGTTGTTGCTGCTCTAGATGTTCCAGATACGATGAAACTGGTTTAAATTTCGTAAGCTTTGCGGGCAAAATGCCGGTCGCGCAGGGCACCACCGGGCCTCGACACGGAAAAGGTGAGCTGAATGCGGATGTTGCCGATCATGCTCACCCTGTTGATCGTCATGGTTGTGGATGCCCGCGATGCGTCAGCGACCGTGGCGCGGGCCGATTCATCCGCCACTACGTGCCAGACGAACAGGATTGCCTGTCCCGACCTGTCGGGGCGGGTGCTGGCAACGGTACGGACACCCGGTCATCTTTCGTTGGTCGAAGCGGTGGATGCCTGGCTGGCTGATGATGATGCCACGGCTGTTCCGGCACTGGCTCATCTCGCGCAGGATGGTGACGCGGACGCACAGGTCTTTCTCGGCCGGATCGCGACCCGAACGCTCAGCCCGTATCTGGCCGGGCTGCCCCGGTCGGCGCGTAACGCGATTCTCCGGGCTCCCGGTGGTCTGTCCGGCAAGTCGTGGATCACGGTCGCCGCGTCGGCGGGGCAGCCGCTGGCGCAGGCCTTCGCGGCTGGCCGGATGCCGCCCTATTCCATCGGAAACGTCCAAGCGCTGCTGTCCATGGGCGAGGTATCCGCGGCAACGCAGCATCTCCTGCGGTCGGTGCCTTCCGGACCGATGGCAGGTATCGACGCCTTGATCGAAGGAGGCAGCCTGCCGCCGTCATCACGCTATGCGGCCTGGCTCTCCGTTGTCGAGCACGCCAAGTTGACGGAAGCCATGTTCGAGAAAATGCGGCAATCCCTGTCCGTTGATGACCCCGGACCGATCATTGTCCTGGACAGGGTTGCCAAGCGCTACGGCATGAAGAGAACCGAGCGGTTCGAGGAAATGGCGGATGTCCTGTTGGGAAGTGCCCGGCTGTTCATCGAGGTGAAGGACGAACTGTTCTCGTCCTTGATGGTGAATTCCTATCCCGGCCAGTCATTGGCACGGTTCTGCAGCCAGGCATGTCCAGATGCATTCCACCAGTGCCTGTCGGACACGGTGGTGCTGATCAGTGGCTACGATGAATCCTGGCGCCTGACGTCGCCTGTCGAGTCCATGGTGTCTGCCGAGCGATACAATCAGAGTCCGCGCGCCGTTGCCGAGGTCATTCGGCTCATTCGGGAAAAGTCGGACAGATGGTCGGACCTCCATCGCTGGCAACTGGCGCAGCAATCCTGTGCTGCGTCCGCAGCATTCGGTGACGAATAGGTCCACGGCATCTTCTGGCGAGCCCGGCAGGCGGCATGCCGCGATGCTTGAGGCAAGTGGACACATCCACGCCATTTCCCCCTATAATGCTTGTATTGGGCCTCACAGCGGGTACAACCCGGCCTCATACAAGAAATTCTGCCACGTGTTTCACCCCGGTGTTCCATTGGGGCGGTGGTTTGTGTCCGATGGTCCGCGCCCGGCGGCGGGACCATGAAACCCGAAATCTGAAAGAAAAAAGTTGTCCAGTTTTGATGGAGTCGTGCCAGCACTGGCTGAAGCACTGACGAGCAAGAATTATACGACGCTGACACCTGTGCAACAGGGCGTTCTGGCACCGGAACTCCGGGATGCCGACCTGCTGGTGTCGGCCCAGACGGGATCAGGCAAGACCGTGGCATTCGGCATGTCCCTGGCACCGACGCTGCTGGGTGACGAAGAACGGCTGCCGCGTGCGTCCAGGCCGATGGCGCTGGTGGTTGCGCCGACGCGGGAACTGGCACTGCAGGTGAAGCGGGAGCTTGAATGGCTCTACGCCCGTACCGGCGCCGCGCTGGCTTCCTGCGTTGGCGGGATGGACATGCGTACCGAACGCCAGGTGCTTGGTCGCGGGTCACATATCGTTGTCGGGACACCGGGGCGGTTGCGTGACCATATCCAGCGCGGGTCGCTGGACATGAGCGAGATGAAGGCCGTCGTGCTGGATGAAGCCGACGAGATGCTCGACCTGGGATTCCGCGAGGACCTGGAATTCATCCTGGACGCCGCACCGGCAGAGCGTCGGACCCTGATGTTCTCGGCCACCGTCCCGCGCCCGATCGTCAGCCTGGCCAAGCGGTTTCAGCGCAACGCCGTGCGGCTGGAGACGACGACCGAGCAGCGACAGCACAACGACATCGAATATCGTGCCCTGACGGTTGCGCCGAGCGACCGGGAAAACGCCATCATCAACGTGCTGCGGTATTTCGAGGCCAAGAGCGCCATTGTCTTCTGCGCCACGCGGGAAAGCGTGAACCGGATGACCAGCCGCTTCACCAACCGGGGCTTTTCCGTCGTGGCCCTGTCGGGTGAATTGAGCCAGGGCCAGCGCACCCATGCCCTGCAGTCCATGCGTGATGGTCGCGCACGGGTCTGTATCGCGACGGATGTCGCGGCACGCGGGCTTGACCTGCCCGACCTGGAACTGGTGATCCATTCCGATCTGCCACAGAACAGCCCGGCGCTGCTGCATCGCAGCGGCCGGACCGGCCGGGCGGGCCGCAAGGGCGTCAGCGTTCTGATCGTGCCCTACAGTGCCCGTTTCCGTGCCGAGCGGCTGTTGCAGGGCGCGCGGATCGAGGCCACGTGGGCCGCGCCGCCGTCGGCGAAGGAAATCAACGAGCGTGACGACCAGCGGTTGCTGGAGGATCCGACCCTGACCGAGCCGGTGGCGGAAACGGAAGCCGCCTTTGTCGGTGAGGTCCTGGCCCGTTATTCGCCCGAACAGGTCGCGGCGGCCTTCGTCCGCCTTTACCGCACCGGCCAGTCAGCGCCGGAAGACCTGCAGGAGAATCCCAAGTTCGCACGCGGCAAGGACCGTGGCGACACCGGCGGTACCAACCGTGGCGAGAAGCGTGAAAGCACGCGCAAGTCGCGCACCGACTTCGAAGGCAGCAGCTGGTTCTCGCTGTCGGTCGGTCATCGCCAGAACGCCGAGACCCGCTGGTTGCTGCCCATGCTCTACAAGGCGGGCAATGTCTCCAAGGGCGATGTCGGCGCCATCAAGGTCTATGGCGGCGAGACCCACGTGGAGATCGCGGCGAGCAGTGTTGACCGCTTCGAACAGGCCATAGGTCCGAACCGGACGGTGGAGAAGGGCATCAACGTTGCCCCCATCGAAGGGACGCCGGTCCCGCCCGACGACATGCGCAGCCCGCCCGCCGAGCGGCCTGCCCGCAATGACGACGACGGCGGTCACCCCCGGGGCAATGAGCGTCCGCCGCGCAACAGGCGCGAAACCGAATCGACCGGTGCCTATGCGGGCAGCAAACCCCGGAGCACGCGCGCGCACCGCGCAGAGGGTGCCGAGGACAGGCCGCGGCACGTCAGCGAAGACACGCCGCGACCGAAGAAAACCTACAAGCCGAAAGCGGCGCAGGATCGGACAGGCGACAGTCATGGTGAACGCCGCCATGACGGTGACGCAGGCACCACCCGGCCAGGCAAGTCGTTCAAGCCGAGGGCTGACCGGCCCGCTGGCGATCGTCCCGGCTCCGACAGGCCGCACGCCGACAAGCCGTATTCCGGCAAGCCGAAGACGGGCAAGCCCAAGGCCGGCAAGCCGAAATCCGGCAAGACGGGTTCGAGCAAGACCGGGCTGGGCAAGCCGGGTGGCAAGTTCCGTGGTGTGGCAGGACGTGGCAAGGATGGTGGCGGTGGCAAACCCTACAAGGGCAAGGGGCCGGCATCTGACTGAGGTGTCTGACGATGGCGTCTGAACAGGGCGTCTGGCGAGATTTCCGGATCGGGCTGAACGGGTACGACCCATGGCTGATGCGATGGGATGGACGAGATGCGAAAGACAATGCGGGCTGACCCGGGGCAGGGCGGGGAGCAGGGGCGGCGCAGTCCGCCGAGCATGCTCACCCTGATCCTGCTCAGCAGCCTGTCCATCGTCTCGCTGAACCTGTTCCTGCCCTCGCTTCCCAACATGGCGCGGGATTTCCAGGCCGACTACGCCGTGGTCAGCCTGTCCATCGCGGGATATTCCGCGGTGGCGGCCGTGCTGCTGCTGATCGTGGGGCCGCTGTCCGACCGTTACGGACGTCGGCCCGTGATCATGACGGGGCTGGGGATATTCTGCGTCGCATCCGTCGGTTGCCTGCTGGCGACCGATATCGTGACCTTCCTCTGCTTCCGGATGCTGCAGGCGGCGATCATCGCGGGCTTCGCCGTGTCCCGCGCGATGATCAGCGACACGGCGGGTGCGGGCAAGGCCGCCAGCCTGATGGGCTACATCGCGATGGCCTGGGCGATCGCGCCCATGCTGGGGCCGGTGGTCGGTGGCGTGCTGGACGAACTGTTCGGCTGGCGCGCCAGTTTCGTCGCCTTCCTGGCGCTGGGTACCGCGCTGTTCGTGCTCTGCTGGTTCGACCTGGGGGAAACCAACCGGAATCCCTCCGGCACGATCATGGCCCAGGTCCGCTCCTATCCCGAGTTGCTCCGGTCAGGTCCGTTCTGGGGCTATGCCCTCTGCATCGCTTTTTCGACCGGGGCGTTCTACGCCTTCCTGGGCGGGGCACCTCTGGTTGCGGAGAAGGTCTTTGCAATCTCGCCCGCGACGCTCGGTTTCGTCATCGGCAGCATCACCGGCGGGTTCATGTTCGGCAGTGTCCTGTCCGGTCGCTTGGCGGCACGCTATCCCCTGACCACGGTGATGATCGCCGGGCGCATCATCGCCTGTGGCAGCCTGTCTGTCGGGCTGCTGGTCGTCGCGTCGGGCATTGTCCATGAACTGGCGCTGTTCGGGGCCTGTGCCTTCGTCGGGATCGGCAACGGGGTCAGCATGCCCAGCGCCAACGCCGGCTGCATGGCGGTCCGTCCCCGGCTGGCAGGCAGCGCATCCGGTGTGTCCGCGGCCCTGACCAATGCCAGCGGGGCAGCGATCGCCGCCCTGACCGGCGCCGTGCTGACGGCGGACAACGCCGCCTACGGGCTGCTCGCCATCATGCTGGCCGCATCGGCCCTGGGCCTCGTTGCAGCGGTCTGTGTTCGCGTCTTCGACCGCCGCGCGGAAGCCCGGGCGTCCTGAGATTCAGACCGGTTCTGCAAGGAAGACCGGGATGACCCGCGGTGCCTTCTCGCGATAGTCATTGTAGGTCGGGAAGGCCGCTGCCGCTGCGTCCCCGAGCAGGTCGCGCTCCGCCTCCTCGGGGACTTCGCTGGCCCGCATGGGCCCGGGCTCGCTT
>CAJYBQ010000275.1 GCA_913064755.1 uncultured Alphaproteobacteria bacterium | reverse complement strand
CCCGGGACTTCGGTGACCTCTCCTCGCTGCATGCGGTCGAGGGAGAAGGGACCGTAGCGGGTGCGGATCAGGCGGTTGACGGTCAGGCCGGCGGCTTCCAGCGCGCGGCGGACCTCCCGATTGCGGCCCTCCGCCAGTTCCACCAGGATCCAGCTGTTGCGGCCGACCGAATTGCGCTCCCCGGCCTGGCGTTCCACCGTCGCCTTGATGGGGCCGAACTGTTCGCCGTCCACGCGGATGCCGTCGGCCAGGCGGGCCAGCCGTTCCGGTTCCGGCGTGCCGAAGGCGCGGGCGCGGTACTGGCGGATCCAGCCGGTGGACGGCAGTTCCAGCGCCCGTTTCAGACCGCCGTCGTTGGTCAGCAGCAACAGACCCTCGGAATTCAGGTCCAGCCGCCCGACGGACATCACCCGTGGCAGGCGTTTCGGCAAATGGTCGAAGATGGTCGACCGGCCCTGTTCGTCGTTGGCGCTGGTGACCAGCCCGGCGGGCTTGTAATAGCGCCAGAGGCGGGCCGGTTCCGGCGCGGCCACCGGTTTGCCGTCGACCTGGATGATGTCCTCCGGCCCGACGTTCAGCGCCGGTGACGCCAGCCGCTTGCCATTCACCGACACGCGCCCGGCCTCGATCATCCGTTCCACCTCGCGACGGCTGGCGACCCCGGCGCGGGCGAGGCGCTTGGCGATCCGCCCCGACCCTTGAGGCGTGTCGTCGGCCCCGCCTTCCGCGTTTTCACGCCCGGCGTCCCGTCTTGTCCCCCGACCATCACCCCGTCCGCTCATGACCAGCGCTCCACTGCGTTGTCGTCGGCGGCGCGGGCTTCGACCCACTGCGGCCCATCGGGTGTTTCCTCGGACTTCCAGAACGGCGCCTTGGTCTTCAGCCAGTCCATCAGGAACTCGGCGGCACGAAAGGCTTCGCCGCGATGGGCGGAGGCGGCGATGACCAGCACGATCCGCTCCCCCGGCTCCATCCGGCCAAAGCGGTGCACGATCAGGCTGGCCTGGATGTCGAAGCGCTCACGGGCCTCCGCCTCGATGGCGGCAAGCGCCTTCTCGGTCATGCCGGGATAATGTTCCAGGGTCAGCGCACCGACATTGCGGGCGTCGGAGAAAGCCCGCACCAGGCCGGTGAAGCTGGCCACGCCACCGATGTCCCGGCGTCCGGCCAGCAGGGCATCCATTTCCCGGCCGATATCGAAATCGTCGCGCTGCACACGCACAACCATGGTTCAGCCGCCTGTCATCGGGGGGAAGAAGGCGACCTCATCGCCTTCGGAGACGGGATCGTCCAGCTTCGCGGTTTCCTGGTTCACGGCGGCGCGAACCTGTTTCAGGTCGGCGAAGGCATGCGCGAACCCCGGTCCCCGCGCGGCCAGGGCCGCCACCAGGTCGCGCAGGCTGGTCACGCCGTCCGGCAAGGGCCAGGTTTCCTCGTGAATGCCGGTGCGTTCGCGGATCCAGGCAAAATAGAGCAGTTTCATGAAAGCGCCTCCCGGAACGAGATGAAGCCCAACCTATCGCCGGGCGCGACCTGCGTCACGTCTTCCGCGATCTCGATCAGCCCGTCGCTGTCGGTCAGCGAATGGATGATGCCGGACCCCTGCCGGGGGCAGCGACTGGCCACCCAGTCGCCCGTTGCCGCGCCGCTTTCGTCGGCGGCGAGGGTGCCGCGCAGCCACTCCCGCCGGTCGGGCTTGGATTTCATGGCGAAGCCGGCGCGCACGGGCCAGCGGCGCAGGGGCTGCGGCTCCGCGCCCTCCAGCCGGTCCAGCAGTGGCCGGACGAACATCAGGAAGCAGGCCATCACGGCCACCGGGTTGCCCGGCAGCCCGACAAAGGCCCGCCCCGCCACGTGACCGAAGGCCAGCGGTCGGCCGGGCTTCACCGCCAGTCGCCACAGGTGCACCGCCCCCAGGTCGCTGACCACGCCACGGACATGGTCCTCGTCTCCGGTGGAGGCACCGCCGGAGGTCAGGATGAGGTCGGATCGACCCGCCGCGTCGGTCAGTGCCTGCCGGACCGTGGCAGGATCATCGGGCAACACGCCCCCGTCCTCTGCCGCGATGCCGATGCGTTGCAGCAGCGCAAGCAGCATTGGGCCATTGGCGTCATGCACCTGTCCCGTCCGGGGCTTGCCACCGCTGCGCAGGATCTCGTCGCCGGTGGAGAAGATGGTGACGCGCGGTCGCCCGTGCACCGCCACCGCTGTCAGCCCGCCCGCCGCCAGCAGGGCGATCTCCGCCGGTCCCAGCCTGCGGCCCCGGACCAGCAGGGTCGCCCCGGCCGCGATGTCCTCCCCCGCGCGGCGACGGTTGGCCCCCGGCTTCAGGCCGGGCGGCCGTGTGACCTTCCCCGCGGCATCGACCGTGCCGTCTTCCTGCAGCACCACGGATTCCGCGCCTTCGGGCACGACCGCCCCGGTGAAGACACGCACCGCGCTGCCGGGAGCGAGGACATCGGGATACGGATGCCCCGCCGCCGCCCGGCCCGTGACCGGCAGCACGCTGTCGGCGTCGGTCGAGGTATCGGCGAAGCGGAAGGCATAGCCGTCCACGGCGGCATTGTCGGCGGGCGGCGAGGCGCTGACGGCCACGGCGTCGGCGGCAAGCACGTGCCCCGCGGCGCGGTGCAGCGGCAGATCCCGGCTTTCGGTGATGGTCGGCACCCGCTCGGCGATGCGTCGCGTCGCCTCCGCCGCCGTCATCAGCGGACCGCCGAAGGCAAAGCAGTCGTCGCTGATCTGGCTCATGACCGCACCCGTGCGGCCACCTGTGCCGCGGCGAAGTCGGCGATGGCCTCGATGGCGTCCAGCGCGAAGACCGGGCGGCCCGCCGTCGCGGAGGTGACGGCATCGCTGACCACGGCCAGCACCGTCGGGTCGTCCGGGTACAGCGGCGGCTTGCCGGTGGCGGCGCGATGCACCTCGATCTTCGGGTGGTTGCCGGACTTGTAGCCCTCCACCAGCACCAGGTCGACCGGGGCGAGGCGCTGCAGCAGGGCGTCCAGCCCTGGTTCCGTTTCGTCCCGCAGTTCCCGCATCAGGGCGACGCGGCGGTCGGAGGCCACCAGCACCTCCGTCGCGCCGGCTTCCCGGTGTCGCCAGGTGTCCTTGCCCGGCGTGTCGATGTCGAAACGGTGATGCGCGTGCTTGACGGTGGAGACCCGCAGGCCGCGACCGACCAGGACCGGGATCAGGCGGGTGATCAGGGTGGTCTTGCCCGACCCGCTCCACCCGGCGATGCCGAGAACGGCCTGCCCCGGGGCGGTGATGCCGGCGCCGGTATTCACAACCCGCCGCCCCGAAGCTCCGGCAGGGCAGCGCGCAGGTAGACGTAGCCGGTGTGCAGCGCCAGGTAACCGGCAAGCCAGAACAGCAGCAGCCCGGGCAGCAGGGTGAAGCCGAACGGTACCAGCAGCACGGTCAGCGCCAGCATCTGGGTTGCCGTCTTCCACTTGGCGAGGCCGCTGACCGGCACTTCCACCTGTCGGAAGGCGAGGAATTCCCGCAGGCCGGACACGAACATCTCCCGGCACAGGATCGCGATGGCCGGAATCACGTCCCAACTGCCGATGGTGCCGAAACTGACCAGCATGACGATGATGGCGACAACCAGCACCTTGTCCGCCATCGGGTCCATGAACTGGCCCAGCTTGCTGCCGGCATTCCAGCGCCGCGCCAGCTTGCCGTCCAGCCAGTCGGTGACGCTGGCCATCATGAACAGGCCCAGCGGCAGCCAGTCGGACCAGGGCGCGGGCAGGTAGAAGGCGATGATCAGGAACGGAATCGCGGCCACGCGCAGACCGGTCAGCAGGTTGGGAACCTGCCGCTGCAGCGCGGTTGGTCGTTGAGTCTGTTCCATCATGCGGCGGACCTTAGTGTATTTCCGCGCGTCGCGACATCGGGCATGCGTCCGATACCGTGCCATTTTGCGCCCGCATGCACCTGCATGCCGTCGATAACCTCATTCGTGACCGGCCATTTATGATCCGAAAGGATTTTCAGGGCTATAACTGTCAGATCTTACCGTATCAAGGCAACAGAAGTACCCCATGAGCCAGGTATACAAGCGTACGTTCGTGCACGTGTTTTCGGATCCGGTGGAGGCCATCTGGCCGGCGCTTGCCGATACCGCCCGCTACAACGAGGCAGCGGGGTTCCCCAAGCAGCAGATCGAGGAACGCAAGCAGGCCGATGGCACCGTGCGCCTGTTCGCCGAGGCGAAGATCGGAAAGGTTTCCCTGGCGTGGGAGGGGTTCCCCGTCGAATGGATCCTGCACCGGTGGTTCTGGCACTGGCGCGAGTTCTCCAGGGGTCCGATTGCCACGCTGGGGGCACGGGCGACCTTCGAACCCACGCCGGAAGGGGGCTGTACCTGCCACTACGAGATCGAGGTGACGCCCGCGAACGCCCTTGGCTGGGTGATCCTCAACACCGCGTTCTTCAAGAGTGCCAGGGCGGAGTTCGAACGCCTGTGCAGCGAGGCGGAAAAATGGGCCCAGGGGGTCAATCCGCTGCCCTTCGTGGTCAAGACGCATGAGCTGGATGCCGTGCAGCGGCGGCGGATCGATGACATGATCCTGGCGCTGGAGCGCTCACCCTATGGTCACGGACTGGGGGACCGGCTGGTCGAATGGGTGCTGCGGTCGTCGGAAATCGACCTGGTGCGGATCCGCCCCATCGAGCTGGCGCGGGAGATGAACGTCGGCACCCGGGAGATGGTGGAGGCCTGCCTGCAGTCGGTGCGCGTCGGGCTGTTGCAGCAGCGCTGGGACCTGATGTGTCCGCGCTGCCGCGGCGCGAAACTGACGGTCGATGGCCTCGACCAGTTGCCGGAATCGGCCCATTGCAGCGCCTGCAACATCGATTATGACCGGGATTTTGCCCGCAACGTCGAACTGACCTTCAACCCGGCGCCGGCCCTGCGGTCGGTCTACGACGGCGAATTCTGCCTCGGCGGCCCCCGCACGACACCGCACGTGGTGGCGCAGTTGAAGGTGGCTGCCGATGATGCCCGGCGCACCGGGGGCGAACTGCCGCCCGGCAACTATCGCTTCCGGACGCTGGATTCCGGTCCCTACCTGGATTTCGACCACCCCGGCGGGCCGGTGCCGGAAATGGTCGTGACGGACCACGAGATCGTGGCCGGACCGGTGCAGCCGCCCGGCGAACTGGCGTCTCCCAACCGGCACTCTCGCCCGCGTGTCGCGGGCATACAACAGCGCGAGTGCGCCACGAACGCGCTGTCGGCGGGCCGGGGTGCGCCCTCCCAGGCCTTCCCCCACATCGGCCCGGCGGAGCGCCGCCCCCCCGCCGCTGGCGCCGGTCGCAGCACCGCGGCGCTGCTG
>CAJYBQ010000274.1 GCA_913064755.1 uncultured Alphaproteobacteria bacterium | reverse complement strand
CCGTGCACAAAGGAGTGCGGGCCAACACACCCTTAGGTCGCAGGTGTGAGTGCGCAGCATTCAAGACCGGAAGACCAGTGCCGGCCGCTGAAGTGGGGATCGAGAGCGCCGGCTTGGACCGGCCGAACCAGTAGTTCGGTTCGATCCCCGCGAGCAGCAGCCAGAACGCGGCAACCCATTCAAACAGGCTGCCCGGGATGAAGAACAGCATGACGGGCTCGCGCACGGCCGGGAACAGGACGATCACGGCGGCGAGCGTTCCGATCACCAGATAGGTGAACATGCCCCAAACCGCGAGCCATCGCGGAATGAAGCGCGCCCGGTAAAACAGGGCGAAGTAGAGAACGCCGCCAACCGCCATCGGGATCAGGAGGAAGTAGATTGTCGACCCGTACACATCGCGCAGGAGCGTCACGAGCGCCGAGCGCTCCTCACCGGAAAATCCGGGGCTCAGACCGGGGTTCATGACGGCTGCAAAGGCCGCGTATTTGAAGATGATGAAGGTCGCACCCATGGCGCCTTCGATCAGCCGGCAGAAGGCGCCGACCAGGGCCGTTCCCTGGCTGACCGGCCTGAGGACGGCATACATGGCCGCAGCCGACACGACGACGAAGGTATACATCACCATCTCGACCAGAAACCCGGTCCGGAACAGGAATTCATCGCTCGCCGGCGGCGCTTCGCCGCTCATCAGCGTACTGAGCCCGGGGATGGGGCCGAAGGTGATATACACCCCGGCGAGGCTGTAGCAGAGATAGGATAACCCGGCCAACCGAGCCATGCGGCGAACGGAGTGTTCGGAGTGTTGTGATGCAGACATGGCGTGAGCGCCCCCGTCGGTTAAACATTGATCCAGGCAGGTGATGAACACCCCCGTCCTGGTTTTGGGGGAAAATCAGGCTGTCTGTCGTCCGACTGGGGGCATTCGGACACCGATCCGCATCAATGCACGGCGAATGGCACGATCGTCCAGCAGAACGCGCTCGTGCGACGCTCCTTCTGGTGCGGGTGGTAGCGAGGTCGATCCTGAAGCAGGAGAAGAAGAAGCGCTCGCGAGATCAGACTGATCTGGGGCTTCATTTGCGGCAGCCGAAGCTGTCGCACCGGGGGATGCGTTTAGATGCGCCAAGATTGTGCCTCAGCCCTTCCCCGACTCGCTGGACGGGTTTAAAGGGTGACGAAATTCGGCATTAATGTACCGCGACACAGCCCAGTCGCAATGACCCTATATGCGGCGACGCGCTCGCAGGAAGGAGCAAGCCCCGGGGACCCTCATTTCGCCGCGGCAACCCTCAGCAGCTGCCGGCCAGGAGCACTCCCGCCGCGCAATGCGTCCCACAGACATGCGCCATCGCACGCGGCCGGGGGCGTGGGGCGGGGCCGGTGGGAGTCCCGGGGTGGCGGGGGGGTCGTTGACGCTGGGGGGGGCGGCTGGGCGGCGCGGGGTGGGGGTCGGCGGCGCCCCCGGCCTCGGGGCGACGAGCGGTCGGTCATGGACGCCCGGCAGTTCCAGTCCCGCAGTGGTGTTTCACGTGAAACAGTCGACCGGCTCGCCGCGCTGGAGGCCCTGCTGAACAAGTGGAACCCCCGCATCAACCTGGTCTCGCGCAGCACGCTTCCCGAGTTCTGGAGCCGGCATGTACTGGATTCCTGGCAGCTGGTACCGCTGGTGCCGCAAGACGCGGCGACCTGGGTTGATCTCGGCAGCGGCGGTGGATTCCCGGGGCTGGTGGTGGCGGCAACCCATGGCGCCGCCGTTACCCTGGTGGAATCCGATGCCCGCAAATGCGCCTTCCTGCGGGAGGCGGCGCGGGCCATGGGCCTGACGATCACGATCCGCAACGCCCGGATCGAAACGGTTCGCGATCTGCAGGCCGATATCGTCAGCGCCCGGGCCCTGGCGCCCCTGCCGGTGCTGCTGGAATGGGCCGCGCCCTTCATGCGTCCGGACAGCCTCGCGGCATTTCTCAAGGGCCAAGATGTAGAGAGTGAGTTGACCGAAGCCACGAAATGTTGGAAATTCGAGCGTGAGAGCCACGAGAGCCTCAGTGACGGAGCAGGCTCCGTTCTCCTTCTCAGGGGACTTGAACGACATGGACAGCCCACTTCACCCTAGAACGTCTGGCCGCAAGGCCCGCAAGCTTGCGGTGGTGAACCAGAAAGGTGGCGTCGGCAAGACCACGACCGCCATCAACCTGGGCACCGCGCTGGCCGCCGTCGGTCGCAAGGTGCTGTTGATCGACCTCGACGCCCAGGGCAATGCCTCCACCGGTTTCGGCATCGACAGGGCGAAGCGGAAGCTGACGTCCTATCACGTGCTGGTCCGCGCCGCCACGGTAGGGGCCGCGATCGTGCCAACGGCCATACCCAACCTGGATATCGTTCCGGCCTCGGTAGAACTGTCCGGCGCGGAACTGGAACTGGTAGAACTTGATCCGCCGCAGCGGCAACTCGACGCCGCCCTGAAGGATGCCGTCGACAGCTATGACTTCATCCTGATCGACTGCCCGCCCTCCCTGAACCTGGTCACCGTGAACGCGATGGTGGCGGCGGATGCGGTGCTGGTTCCCCTGCAATGCGAGTTCTTCGCGCTGGAAGGGCTGTCGCAATTGCTGTCGACCATCGACCGGGTGCGGCGGACGCTGAACCCCCGGCTGGAAGTGCAGGGGATCGTGCTGACCATGTTCGACCGCCGCAACCGGCTGTCGGAACAGGTGGCCGACGACGTGCGCGCCCACCTGGGTGCCAAGGTCTACGACACCATCATTCCGCGCAACGTCCGGGTTTCGGAAGCGCCGTCGCACGGACGCCCGGCCTTGCTGTATGATCACCGTTGCGCGGGCAGCCAGGCCTATATTCAACTGGCCGGCGAGATGTTGCGACGCGAGAAGCAGCGCCGCGCGGCGTGAAGGATGGTCCGGAGGCCCGGGTGCCGCGGCGGCCGGGGCCTGGGCTGAACCTGCAGCAGGCCGTCGCCGAAGGTCCTGGGTCGCGAGAAACCGGCAGGAATCGAGGAATTCATGAGCTATACCGATGATCCCGAGGGCGGCGATCGCCCCGCATCCCCGAAGGGACCGGCCCCGCGCGGGCTGGGCCGTGGCCTTTCCGCCCTGCTGGGCGAGGACGTGGGCGATCATGACCGCGCCGTGGAACGCGCGCGGGGACTGAAACAGGTTTCCGTCGCGGATCTGCAGCCTGGTCGCTACCAGCCGCGGCAGGCCTTCGACCCCGATGAACTCGACACGCTGGTGCAGTCGATCAACCGCCAGGGCATCCTGCAGCCGCTGATCGTGCGGCCGGTGCCGGGTGGCGCGGAAGACACCTACGAGATCGTGGCTGGCGAGCGCCGCTGGCGCGCGGCGCAACTGGCGCAGCTGCATGAAGTGCCGGTCATCGTCCGGGAGCTGAACGATACCGAGACCCTGCAGATCGCGCTGATCGAGAACATCCAGCGCCAGGACCTGAACCCGATGGAAGAGGCGGAGGGCTACCAGCGGCTGATGAACGAGTTCGGGCACTCCCCGGCGGAGATCGGTGAGGCCGTCGGCAAGAGCCGCAGTCACGTGGCCAACGCGGTGCGACTTATGTCCCTACCAGCGGACGTGCAGTCCTACGTCCGGTCGGGCGAACTGTCTGCCGGTGCGGCGCGTGCCGTGATCACGGCGGAAGACCCCGCGTCGCTGGCGCGGGAGGTGGTGGAGCGTGGCCTGAACGTGCGCGACGTGGAAGCCATCCGTCGCCAGGTGAAACAGCAGGAAGCCGATCCGCGACCAGCCGCACCACGCCGCAAGGACCCGGATACCGTGGCGCTGGAACAAAGCCTGGCCGATGCGCTGGGGCTGAAGGTGGATATCCGCCACAAGGGCGGACGCGGCGAGGTGCGGATCAGCTACCGTACCCTGGAACAACTGGACGAGATCTGCCAGCGGCTGACCCGCACCTGATCCAGGCGCCTGGACGGTGACTCCGTCCGGCCGTCAGTAGTGCTGCAGCAGGTGTTCCGAAACGGCGCTACCCTTCAGAAGCGGCGTTGCTTGCGCGTCATACCCTGGGCGGCGGTACCGAGCCGCAACAGCAGGTCGCGGTAGACCAGGCTGTCGGGAAGCTGCCCCGAGCGACTGCGGATGTCCGCTTCGACGACCAGGCGTCGGGCCGTCGCCCTACGGCTGGAGGGCCAGAGTCCTACCATGCGACTGAAGGCGGCTTCCCGGGCCTTCGGAAAGATCCGGAGCGACTTGATCGCCGCGTCACCCGGTTTGCCGGCCTGGCGCGCGGCATCCAGCATGTCGAAGCGATCGAACTGCATCAGCAGCGAATTCATGGTGACGATGGGGTTGGTCTTCTCGGCCATGCTCTTGTCGAACAGCCTGAGCGCCTCGGCGATCTCCCCCGACAGGCAGGCGAAGGCGATGGTCTCGTAGCCGACACTGGAACTGTCGCCCAGCGCCGCGTCCACGTCGGCGGCACTGATCGGACTGTCCGGCGCGCCCTTGTAGAGTGTCAGCAGGCGCACGGTCTCGCGATTCATCCGCCTGTCGGGGCCGAGGCGGGCGAGAAGCGACTGCCGGGCGTCGGGATCGAGCCTGAAACCGTCCTCTGCCAGCACCTGGTCGACCATCTGGTCCATGGCGCGGCCGTCGTCGGGGTAGCAGCCGATCACCGCGGCATTGGCGACGGTGGATTTGGCCAGCTTGCTGCGCAGCTTGTTGCCGGGCTTGATGTCACCGGCTTCCACCGTGACGACGGCGCCGAGGGGGTTTGCCGGGAAGGCCTCGATGGCCTTCGCCGCGCCGGCGCCCGCGCCGTTGACGACGCGAATGACCCTTTCGCTGCCGAACATGCTGACCTGGGCGGCCTCGTCGGCGAGCCGTGCCGGGTCATCCCCCAGGCTGTCGCCGTCGATGCGGATGACCTCGGGGATCTCCTTTGCCGGGCCGACGGGGCGTTGCGTGATGGCGATGGCCCGTTCCTGCGCCAGGCCGGAGTCCGGGCCGTAGAAGACAAACAGCCGGATATCGGGGTTGAGGCGGCTCAGGAACTTGTCGGCGTCCCAGGGTTTGACCTCCACGGCGGCCTACCTGTCGCGCAGGGCGAGCAGCAGGCGCGTGCGTATGGCCTGTCCGACTTCCTGTCCTGCCAGCCGTTCCGCGTCCCGTTCCGCCATCAGGGAGGCGAAGGTGTCATCCACCACGTTGTAGGCGACGGAGCGGCGGAGGTCGCCACCGTCCAGCCGGTTCAGTCCGGCAGCGTCCAGCAGGCTCCATGTCCCTGTCCCCGTGGCTCTGACACGGGCAGCGGAGTCCTCGCTCTTGGGAGCCAGGGGCTCCTTGTCCCACAGACGTTTCCTGCG